>CAZKJJ010000164.1:0-5597 GCA_964553055.1 uncultured Acidimicrobiia bacterium | reverse complement strand
TCGCGCCGGAGACCGCCATCGGCCGCTTCACCGACTTCGCCTGCGCCGACTACACGAGCGACAGCTACGCCGATCTGGCCACGCGCTACCTGGCGTTCTCGAACAACCGGTTCATGTCGGACGACGCAGTAGCCGGCTACGCCATCGTGAACCTGATCGCTCAAGCAGTCGAGACCGTTGGCGACGACCCGGTGACGATAGCCCAGTACCTGCACGCCAACTCGTTCGACATGCCCGGTTATGCCCATCCGCTGAGCTGGACCGAGTGGGGTGAGTTGGCGGAGGCAGCGCCGATCTTCTACACGATCACCGCAGGGCCGGCGCCCGAGGGGATCAACGAGGCCGGCGACTGGTGGCTCGAAGTGCTGAGCCAGTCCGCGCCGCTCGAGCCCTACGTGCCGGCGTCCTAGTCGAAGGGTGCCCCTTCTCGAGCTCTTTGAGGTCGGGAAGCACTACGGCGGGCTCCCGGCCGTCGACCGAGTCAGGCTGGGCGTCGACGAGGGTGAGATCCTCGCCCTCGTCGGCCCAAACGGCGCAGGGAAGAGCACGCTGCTCAAGCTGATCGTCGGCCTGGAGATGCCAAACGAAGGGACGATCACCTTCGCCAGTGACGACATCACCCGCGACCCCCCTCATCGGGTTCGGCAGAAGGGGATCGCCCTGGTTCAACAGACGCCCCGCACCTTCCCCACGATGAGCGTCCTGGACAACGTAGCTCTTGGAGCCCTGTTCGGGAGGGCAGGAGCCCACCGAGAGGAGGAAGAGGCCCTGGGGATCGCAGAGGAGACGCTGGCCTTCGTCGGCCTGGGCGATCGGCGTCTCGACCACGTCGGAAACCTGAACCTGCACGAGCAGCGCTTCCTGGAGCTGGCCAGGGCCGTGGCGGGCCGACCACGCCTCCTGCTGCTCGACGAGGTGATGGCAGGGCTCAACGACGCAGAGCTGGCCGCTTCGATCGAGATCGTGCAGACGATCAGGGACCGCTTCGGTGTCACGGTCATCTGGGTCGAGCACGTGATGAAGGCGGTGATGAGGCTCGCCGAGCGGGTCGCCGTGCTCGACTTCGGGAGAGTGCTGACAGAAGGCGTACCGGAGGATGTGATGCGCGACCCGGCAGTGGTGGAGGCCTACCTCGGCGAAGAGATCGGGCATGCTTGAAGTAGAGGGCTTCGCAGCGGGATATCAGGGTAACGACGTCGTCAGGGACATCTCCTTTCACGTCCAGAGAGGCGAGGCGGTGATGATCATCGGGTCCAACGGGGCAGGAAAGACCACGCTGTTCCGCTCCATGTGCGGGCTGCTTCCGCACTCCTCGGGCGAGGTGCGGTTTCAGGGAGAGGACATCTCCGGGTTGCCTGCCCAGCGCATCGTGCGGCGTGGAATGGGTCTGGTGCCTGCAGAGCGACATCTCTTCCCCCGCATGACGGTGCAGGAGCACCTGCACCTGGGTGCCTATCCAAAGAAACCCGACTCGGAGACGATGTCGATCGTCCTCGAGCTCTTTCCTCGCCTTTCGGAGCGGCGCCGCCAGCACGCAGGCACGCTGAGCGGTGGCGAGCAGCAGATGCTCGCAGTCGGACGGGCCCTCATGTCCCGACCTCGACTGCTCGTGCTCGACGAGCCAACCACGGGACTGGCTCCCAAGCTCGCCCACGAGGCATATGAGGCCCTCGATGTCCTTCGCCGCCAGGGCCTGACGCTGCTCGTGGCCGAGCAGCAGGTCCCATTGGCGATGGCGTTCAGCGACCGCGGGTACGTGTTGGAGAATGGCCATATCAGCCTCGAGGGCACATCCGAGGAGCTGGCCAGGGACCCCAGGGTCCGCAGCGCCTACCTGGGCGTGACGTGACCGCCGACATCCTCGACGGGATCGTGCTCGGGCTCCAGTTCGGGCTCTTGGCGACGGGGCTCACCCTGGTCTATGGCCTGGGAGGGGTCCTCAACCTCGCCTATGGACAGCTGGCCGTCATCTCGGCCATGGTGGTGGTGTTCGCCATGGAAGCCGGCATACCCGCTCTGCCGGCAGCAGGGCTCGGCCTGCTGGCAGGCGGTGTGCTCGGCTTGTTCCTCGATGCGACCATCTTGAGGCCGGTGTACCGCCTCCAGGACGAGGCCAGGGTGTTGCTCAGTCTCTTGCTCACGCTCGGCGTGGCGTTCATCGTGGACGGCTTCCTCAACTGGCGTTACCCGTTGAAGGCCCTGACGCTGAACATCTCAGGAGGGCCCGTCGAGATCCTCGGGGTTCCCATGCGGCGAGGGAGCCTGGTGGCTTCGGGAATCACGCTCGTGACGTTTGCCGGGCTCTTCGCGTTCTTCAGGTTCAGCGCTCTAGGTAGGGCGGTGCGCTCGGTGATCGAGGACGAGGAAGGAGCCCGGCTGGTTGGTGTCGACCCTGGTCGAATGCTGAGACTGATCCTCATCTTGAGCGGCGTCCTCGCTGCCCTGGTCGCGGTCACCCGGTCGATGGTGCTCCCTGTGGACGTGCAGGCAGGCTTCCCCATCACAGTGTTCGCACTGATCGTCACCGTCGTGGGCGGCCTGGGCAGCGTCACGGGGGCGTTGCTGGCCGGCCTGATCCTCGGCATCGTGAACGTCGTCGCCGCTGACCTCATCGGCACCTACGTGTCGCTGATCATCCTGCTAGGGGCGGCCGCGGTGACCATTGTCATCCGCCCTTCCGGATTGCTGGGAGTCCGCGAGTGAGCGATCGATTGGCCACGGGCACCTCGCTGGTCGGGGGAGCGGAGGCCAGGGCGCCGCGGTCGTGGCCGTCCTTGCTCGTCCCCATCGGGGTGGCAGGCGCGGTTCTCGCCTTGGTCCCTTTCTGGATCGGCGACTCGCGAGTGCTGATGGGCGTTGCCGTGCTGGGCCTCGCCTTCGCCTGCTACACGATCGGTTTCAACGTGATCTTCGGCAGCACCGGCCAGCTCTTCCTCTGTGTCGGCGCCTTGGCCGGGATCGGGGGCTACGGCGCTGCGATTCTCGCCGAGGACGCTGGGCTGCCGATCATCGCCAGCATCCTTCTGGCGACACTTGCGTCTTGCTTGACGGGGGGGCTGCTCAGCTTCGTTGCCGTGCGGCGGTCGCTCGGCGTCATCTTCACCGGGATCGTCACCCTCATCTTCTCGCTGTCTTTCGAGACCTTGGTGCTCGGGCTCAGCAGCCTGACCGGCGGGGACACCGGTCGCGTGATCGGCAGTGGCGCAGACACCTTCCTGAGGGAGCAGATCCCTCCCTACTACGTCATGCTCTTCCTCGTCCTCGGATTCCTGTTGGTGCACGGGCTGTTGCGGCGCTCACATTTCGGCTGGGCATTTCGGGCTCTACGCGACGACGAGGTCGCCGCCGAGCTGGCCGGCGTCGACGTCGCCCGCTACCGCGTCTACGCGGCGCTGGTCGGGGCGGCGATGCTGGGACTCGCCGGCGCAACCTACGCCTTCACGGAGGGTCGCATCAGCCCCACGACATTCGGCTTCGCCCAGGTCGACGTCGTCGTGGTGGTGATGCTGGCCTTCGGTGGCATCGGCACCCTCCTCGGACCGATCCTCGGAGCGGTCACGTTCACCATCATCAACGAGGTCTTGATCGACTTCGGCCAGCTTCGGCTGGTCATCTACGGAGCGCTCATCCTCGTCCTGTTCCTCTTTCTCCCGCGCGGCCTCATCCACGCCTTGCGCTCGCTTCGAGGTAGGCGAACCCGAGTCGGGGGGACCGGTTCGCCTCCAAAGCCGACAGAGGTGGCCTCCCAGGGCTGAGGCAGACATGGCGCCTTCTGCGACGCCCTCCTCAGTACCAAGTGTCGCCCGTCCAGCCGTCCAGGTCGTAGTCGGAGAGGCACGCCTCGACGAGAGCATCGAACCCGTCCATGAGCCCCCGGCTTTCGGCAAATCGAAGGACATCGAGACGCATCTGGTCCTGGTTGCCGCCGTAGTTGACCTCGTACCAGGCGTGGCGGGATCCGAACTCGCTGCCCACGGCGTCCCATATGAGCTTGAACAGCTTGATCCGATCGTGCGCGTCACCCGCCGAGCCCCTGTAGAAACGGTCGATGAGCGGTCGTAGCTCGTCGCTGAGGAGGTCCCTGTTGGAGGAGGGCGCCACCAGGGGTGCGCCGCCTAACAGCTCGGTGAAAGTCTCCCTGGCCTTCGGAAACGCTTGCGTTCCGAACAGACGGATGAGCACTGCGTACTCGAGCGCGGGCACCACGCTGCCACCCGGCCCCTCCTGCGTCTCGTGACAGAGCGTGGACGTGATCGCCCAGATCATGTTGCGCCAGCCGATGAGCTCGCCCACCTTGGTCGCTACGCCACGGAACCCTTCCGTGCCGTTGGCCCGAAGGCCCCGGGCGAGGAGCCCACAGAGAAAGTCGAGCTTCACCGCGAGCCGCGTCCCCGACTGCAGCGTATAGCGCGGCATGAAACCCGATTGGGCGTAGAAGCCGGTCGCCTTGTCGACGTCCCGGTAGACCAGCACGTCCTCCCATGGCACGAACAGCCGATCGAACACGGCGACAGCGTCGTTCTCGTCGAACCGGGCAGAAAGCGGATAGTCCCACGGTGACCGAACAGGGAGCTCGTACGAGGCGCGACTGATGAGCTTCATGCCCTGTGCATCCATGGGAACGATGAATGCCAGGGCGTAGTCCTCTGCTCTGCCTGCCTCGAGGTACACGGCGCTGTTCTGGGCAACGAACGTGGCGTGGGTGAGAGCCGAGCCCGTGGCCAGCATCTTGGCGCCGTCCACGACCATCCCGTCGTCACGCTCCTCGACGACGTGCACGTAGACATCTTCGACTTCATGCACGTGCTTGTTCCTGTCGATGGGCGGGTTGATGAGCACGTGGTTCAGATAGAGGGCCTGCTCTGCGTACTTGCGGTACCAGCTTCGAGCGCTCTCACCGAAGGGTGCGTACCAATCGGGGTCGGCTCCGAGCGTGGCCATGAAGGAGGCCTTGTAGTCAGGTGTCCTGCCCATGTAGCCGTAGGTGAGGCGTGCCCAGACCGCAATGGCATCCCTGGCTGCGAGGAGATCCTCTGAGTCATAGCTCGGCATGAAGAACGGATGGGTGACGATCCCGTGGCGGTCCTCGGCGAGCATCACGTCGCTGAGCGCCGGATCGTGCAGAGCGTCATACAGGCGTGCGACAGATCGGGCGGCGTTGCGGAACGCAGGATGGGTCGTCACGTCTTCGACCCGCTCGCCGTCGATCCACACCTCGCGACCGTCCCTGAGGGAGGCCAGGTACGCCTCGCCCGTGAGAGCGTTGGTAGAGAGCGCGGTCTCAGCCATCAGGCATCCAACTTACCTCCCCGCAGCACGCCACCTCGACCGAGCCGCCATCGCTTCTGGCCAGGGGGAAAGCCTGAGCGACATCCAGGCTGACGGAGGTCGATCGAACGGGCCCATGCTTCAAGTAGCTTGCGGGCCCGTCTACGAGGGAGGATCTGATGGGCAGCTTTCTGAAGGGCATGCTCGTGCTGGCTGTCGCATTCCTGATATTCACGTGGCCCGCGACCTGGCTCCTGATGTTGTTCCTGGGCAACATCGGCCTGGGGCTCTCCTACTGGGGCACCTTCCCACTCGGCATCCTGGTGTCG
>CAZKJJ010000163.1:0-5616 GCA_964553055.1 uncultured Acidimicrobiia bacterium | reverse complement strand
GATCGAGGATGCACTCGTGCGCGACCCGTCCCGTGGCTCCCCTGTACAGGATCGGGTAGTGCTGGCTCAGCACCTGGGCCACGTAATTGGCCGCCAGGATCGCATGCGCTGTCGCATCGCGGAGCCCCTCCGCCCCCATGAGACGGATGTACGCCCAGGTGATCGGAAGTATGCCTGCCGAGCCCCACGGCGCAGAGGCGACGGGACCGATGCCCGTGTTCGGTCCTGCGGTGGGCACCAGCGGATGGTTGGGCAGGAACGGTGCGAGATGAGGTGCGACACCGATGGGCCCCACGCCCGGCCCTCCACCACCGTGCGGGATGCAGAACGTCTTGTGGAGGTTGAGGTGGGCGACGTCTGCGCCGAACTCCCCTGGTTTGGCGATACCGACCATGGCGTTCAGATTGGCGCCGTCGAAGTAGACCTGCCCGCCGTGTTGATGCACCAGGTCACAGATCTCGACGATGTTCTCCTCGAAGACTCCATGAGTCGACGGGTAGGTGATCATGAGAGCGGCGATCCGGTCACCGTGCTCCTCGAGTTTGGCCCTGAGGTCCGTGACGTCGACGTTCCCCTGGTCGTCCGTCTTGACGACTATCACCTCGAGGCCCGCCATGACGGCACTCGCCGGGTTGGTTCCGTGTGCAGAGGCAGGGATGATGCAGATGTCCCTGAAGGGCTCGTCTCTGCTCTCGTGGTAGGCGCGTATCGCCAGCAGCCCTGCGTACTCTCCCTGGGCTCCCGCGTTCGGCTGAAGCGAGACTGCCGCGAAGCCGGTGATCTCGGCGAGCATCTCCTCGAGCTCGGAGATCAGCTCGAGGTCCCCCTGCACCTGGTCGAGCGGTGCGAATGGATGAGGTGATGTGAAACCGGGCCAGGTGATCGGGATCATCTCCGCAGAGCCGTTGAGCTTCATCGTGCAGGAGCCGAGCGGGATCATCGACCGGTCCAAGGCGATGTCGTAGTCGGCCAGTCTGCGCAGGTAGCGGAGCATCTCGGTCTCCGTGCGATAGCGGTGGAAGACGGGGTGGGTGAGCAACGCGCTCTTCCTTCGGAGGTATGGGGGTATGCCCGATCGCGCCGGTTCCGGCTCTCGGCTCGCTCCGAAGGCCGTGAGGACGTCCTCGATGTGACGTGGACGAGTCGTCTCGTCGACCGAGATGCCTACCGTGTCGGAGTCGACGCTCCTGAGGTTGATTCCCTTCGCAAGGGCGTTCGCGAGCACGCTGTGCGCCTCGCCGGGCACTCTCACGGTCAGCGTGTCGAAGAAGGTGTCGTTGACGAGGTCCGCGCCCACGGTGCGGAGCCCGGCGGCCAGCTGAGCTGTGAGCCCGTGCACTCGGGTCGCGATCTCCCGCAGACCTTCGGGTCCGTGGTAGGTGGCGTAGAGACCGGCCAGGTTGGCGAGAAGGACCTGAGCTGTGCAGATGTTGCTGGTGGCCCGCTCCCTCCTGATGTGTTGTTCTCTCGTCTGCAATGCAACCCGCAAGGCCGTTCGGCCCTCCGTGTCGACAGACACGCCCACCAGCCTGCCGGGCATCGAGCGTGTGTAGGCGCTCCTGGTGGCGAAGAAGCCAGCGTGCGGACCGCCGAAGGCCATCGGGACCCCGAACCGTTGCGAGGATCCGATCACGACATCCGCGCCCATCTCCCCTGGTGGTTCCAGAAGCACGAGGGCCAGTAGATCAGCCGCGACGATCGCCATTCCACCCGCGGCGTGGACCGCCTCGATGGCCGGCCGACAGTCCCTGATCGCTCCGCTCGAGGAGGGGTACTGGAGCAGCACCGCATAGACGCTCTCCGCACGCAGGTCGCGCTCCGGATCACCCACGAGCACCTCGATCCCGAGCGGCCTTGCACGGGTCTCGACGACGGCGATGGTCTGCGGGTGGCAGTCGGCGTCCACGAAGATCGACTGCGAGCGGTGGTCCGAGACCCTTCTGCACATAGTCACCGCCTCTGCCGCCGCCGTCCCCTCGTCGAGGAGCGAGGCATTGGCGATGTCCATCGCGGTGAGATCGGAGACCGCCGTCTGGAAGTTGAGCAGCGCCTCGAGGCGTCCCTGGGAGATCTCCGGTTGATAGGGGGTGTAGGACGTGTACCACGCAGGGTTCTCGAGGACGTTTCGCAGGAGGACAGGGGGAAGGAAGGTCCCGTGGTAGCCCATGCCGATCATGGATTTGATCGGCTGGTTCCTGTCGGCAAGCGAGCGCAGCTGCTCGAGGACTTCGTCTTCGGTGATCGGCTCTCCCAGCGCGAGTGGTCGCTGCGAGCGGATCTCGGGGGGAACTGCATCGGAGAGCAGCTCGGCCAGGCTGGAGGATCCGATCGTCGAGAGCATGACCCTTGCATCCGCCTCGCGGGGGCCGATGTGGCGCGCTTGGAACGAAGTCATGTGGTGGCTCCTCTCTGGTAGCGATGTGGGACGAATGGGAGCTGAGCCACCGTGCACGCGACCTCTCTTCCTCTGACGAGGGCGATCAGGGGTGTCCCGAGTGCCGAGGACTCGGCTTCGACGTATCCCATGGCGACCGGCTTGGCCACGCTCGGTCCATAGCCGCCGCTCGTCACTGTGCCGCGTGGCTCTCCCCGCCTGTCGACCAGCCTGTCCCCGGCACGGACGGGGGCCTTCCCAGACGGTTGAATCCCCACCCTGATCCTGCCCGGTCCTGAATGGAGCTGGTGTCGGATGACATCCCACCCCACGAAGCCTCCCTCCTGGCGTCTGCGCTTCTGCATCGCCCAGGTGAGGCCTGCCTCGACAGGGGTCGTGGAGTCGTCGAGGTCCTGACCGTACAGGCAGAGGCCTGCCTCGAGCCGGAGTGTGTCCCTGGCTCCTAGCCCTGCCAGCTCCACATCAGGATGTTCGAGCAGAGAGCGGACCATGCCACTGACAGCTCCTGAAGGGACGATGATCTCGAACCCGTCCTCTCCTGTGTAGCCAGAGCGGCTGACGAGCACGCGGGCACCGTCTGCCAGAGCGGACATGCCGTCCATGAACGACAGCTCTGAAGCACCTGGGAACAGCCCGGCGATGGCGGAGACAGCTCGCGGGCCCTGTAGTGCCACGATGGCCCGGTCCGGGAGGAGCTCTGCCTTGGCGTCGCCTTCGAGAGCAGCCTGCAGGTGTGCAACGTCATCTTCCTTGCGCGAGGCGTTGGCGACGGCCACCAGCCGATCGCCCGTGTTGGTGATCACGACGTCGTCGAGGATGCCGCCAGCCTCGTTGGTGAAAAAGGTATAGCGAAGCCTCCCGGCAGGGAGGCTCAAGATGTCGGATGGGACGAGGCGTTCGAGCATACGTGCCCTGTCGGAGCCCGTTATCTCGATGACCCCCATGTGGCCGACGTCGAAGAGGCTGGCCTTGCTGCGGCAATGGAGGTGCTCGGCGATCGTCCCGGCTTCGTACCGCAGCGGCATCTGATACCCGGCAAAGCCCACCATGCGCGCTCCTGCCTCCAGATGCAGGTCATAGAGCGGAGTGGTCGTGTCTGTCTGCATGTCCGGTACGTGGCTTCCCTTGCGGTCTGACCCCGCTGTCCCGCGTACCTGAGAGATTCACCCGTGGATCGGGCTTTCCCCTTCGGTGGGAGCTCTCTGCTCCGCTCTCCAGCTTCACCTCACCCGAGCGGTCCTTGTGCCTGAGAGATTCCGGGGAGTTGCTCCTTCGGCGCCGCCGTGGCGACTCTCCCGCTCGGGGTCTTTGGCTGTTCCGGCGAGACCCACGCCGGCTCGCGCCGGAGGATACCAGTGCTCGCCGAGGTCACGGCCCCTCGGGCTGCAACTCCAGTGACGCCGAGTTGATGCAGTAACGGAGTCCGGTCGGCTGCGGCCCGTCAGGAAAGACGTGACCGAGATGTGATCCGCACCGCGAGCAGGTCGCTTCGGTCCTCGTCATCCCGAACGATCGATCCTCGGTCTCGACGATCCGGCCTTCTGCGATCGGCTCCCAGAAACTGGGCCATCCGCTGCGAGAGTCATACTTGACGTTCGAGCTGAACAGCTCCTGACCACAGCCTCTGCACAGGTAGGTACCAGGTGTCTTCGTGTTCCAGTACAAACCCGAGAAGGCCCGCTCGGTGCCGGCGTTTCTGAGCACCTCGTACTCCTCGGACGAGAGCTGCTCTCGCCATTCTGTCTCGGTCATGGGAACGTCCTTCACTCCGTGCCCCTCAATCCCTCGTGGTCTTGTCTTCGTCGTAGTAATCGAGCTGATCGACAGGCATGACCACTGCCGACAGGACATTCAGGAGGTGGGCGACGACCCGCTTCAGGTAACGGAAGAGGAGGGCTCGTGGTACGGCCTGCTTGGCCGACTCGTCAGACACAACGAGGTAGCTGATGTGCTCGTCGAACTCGTCGAGTAGCGTGTCTCCCTCCTCTGCGAGGCTGCGGGCGCGCTGCTCGTCGCGCTCGTGGAACGTCACTGCCACCTCAGAGATCAGGCTCGAGACCCTGTCTCTGTAGGCGCTGAGCTCCTCCTTGTCTCTCGCCTCCGAGAGATCCACCCCTTGTGCCGCCAGGTCGTAGATGTTCTTGGCATAGTCTCCGACTCGTTCGATGTCCTTGACGACGTTCATGTATCGCATGACCGCGGGAACGTCGGCCAACGCGCCGTGAACGGAGGCGTGCACCACGAGCTCCCTCCTGACCTCCCGCTCGAGCGCGTTGATGCGTCTGTCGGTTGAGCGAACGTCCTCACCGATCGTGGATACGTCGGCACCGCCGAGGGTGGCCGCGCATGCCGTGTCGAACGTGTGCCTGCTCTCCGCCAGCATGTCGGAGATCAACACTTCGATGTGATCGAGACCTTCCGGGCCTGTGCTTCGAAAGAACTCCCTGACCATGGCCTTTACCTGAGCAGCAACAGTCCAACCAAGGGTACGACGATAAAGCCACCTATGACGTAGACGGCCACCCACCTCTTCTTCGAGACAGCGAGACTGGCCATGCCGTTGGCCAGGCGCAGCGGCAGCAGGCGTAGTTGACGAATTGGATAGAAGATGATGATGCCCAACAGGTTGAAAATAGTGTGGCTCAAGGCGACGACCAATGCCGAAGGGTTGGTCGCGGCCAATGATGCGAGGAGTGCGGTTACGGTCGTTCCGAGATTGGCGCCCAGCGTGATGGGATAGGCATTCTCCAATACCAGAACGCCGGAGGCCACGATGGGAATGAGCATCGACGTCGTGATACTCGAGCTCTGGACGGAGACGGTAACGACGAGTCCGACTGCCATGGCTGCTATCCCGGCACCGCCTGCCAGCACAGCATTCATGGATCTCTCAATCCTTCCTGCGAGCAACCGGCGCATGTTGCGCGTGATGAAGATGAGACATAGGAAGATGAGCCCGACTCCTCCTACCACAAGCAGGGAGCCAATTGCTTCGTGTGGGAGCCCGAGGTCCACGAGGCCGTCCACGAGACGGGAGACGGGAGCACCAACGGCCTCCTTTATCGGACTGGCGGGAGCGGCACCGAGCTCGAGTCGTCCCGTCAGCAGCTCTGTTACCCACGTCGCCAGCCTCGACAGGAACCCGGTTGCCACCTGGAGAGGAAGGAGGACGGCGACGGCCAGCAGGTTGAAGAAGTCATGCATCGTGGCCCCTGCCAAAG
>CAZKJJ010000162.1:0-5624 GCA_964553055.1 uncultured Acidimicrobiia bacterium | reverse complement strand
GATGAAGAGGTGGTGGTATCCGTGATCGAGGTACCCGACGGCTACTTCGAGACCGTCGACGAACCCGTTCGCGGCACGGTGATGCCGGTGTTCCGCCATCGCCGTCGGAGCCTGATGGGGTGCGACGTCTACGACCCGCTCCGTGACGCCCGAAGAGCGCTTCCTCTGTGGACACATGTCGTGCCAGAAGGCATGATCGAACCGCCCCAGAGGGGTTACCGTCGTCCGGTCTCGGAGTAACTTGGAAGACCCGGAGCCAGATGGAACCCGTCATCACCGCCGCTCAGGCTGCTGAATGGGATGCTCGTTCGTCCCTTGCGACCACTGAGCTCATGGAACGGGCTGGCATGGCAGTAGCCATCGCCGCTGCCTCGCTGGGTGCCTCCTACGGCAGGCGGGTAGTCGTGCTCACGGGGCCCGGCAACAACGGCGGAGACGGCTACGTCGCTGCGAGGCACCTGGCGCGCCGAGGTGCAGCCGTGGAGGTCTTGGCGCTCGCAGAGCCCAGATCAGAGGCATGTCGTTGGGCACGGGGGAGGGCCGAGGGTTCTGGCGTCGAGGTCTCGCCCTGGCGGCTGCCCAAGGAGTCGGAAGACCCCTTCCTGATCGTCGATGCCCTCTTCGGCGCAGGCTTTCGGGGGAGGCTTCCGGACGAAGTCGCGGCGTGGACGACTGCGAAGTCGCCCGTCGTGTCTGTGGACGTGCCGAGCGGCCTCGACGCAACGACAGGGGCGATCGAAGGCCCCTGCTTCAAGGCCAGTGTGACGGTGACGTTCGGTGCCATGAAGGTTGGACACCTCATCGGGTCCGGCCCCGAGCACTCGGGGCAGGTCACCGTGGTGGACATCGGGCTAGGGAAGGGTCCCTTCGAGTTCGGCCTCTGCCAGCTTCAGGATGCCCCAAGGCCAGGCCGCCCGAGGGCGGGGCACAAATGGTCGGTGGGCTCGGTGATGGTCGTCGGGGGCTCCCCAGGCATCGCAGGGGCGCTGTGGCTGGCAGGCAGGGCAGCGCTGAACGCAGGTGCCGGCTCTGTCACGCTCTGCCTACCCGCAGACCTACGAGATCACATGGAGTCAGCCGAGCTGATGAGCGTTCGGATCGGCGCGGGTGAGCGGTACGCCCCAGGGGATGCTGACGAGGTGCTCGTCAAGGCTGCCAGGTTCGACGTGCTCGTGGTAGGGCCCGGGTTGGGCCACGGCCAGGAGGGGTTCGTGCGGGCGTTGATCGAGGGCAGAGAGGGACCCCTGCTACTCGACGCGGACGCCCTCAATGCTCTGGATGGTCCCTCGATCCTCGCCAAGAGTGGGTCGAGGGCGGTGATCACACCTCACGCAGGCGAGTTTCGGAAGCTGACGGGATCGGAGCCTGACTACAGGAACGCGGCCGATGTGGCAGCAAGCTCCTCGGCGATCGTCGTCCTCAAGGGCAACCCCACATTCGTGGCCGGGGACGAGCTGTGGGCCGTCACGACCGGCGGTCCTGAGCTTGCCACCATCGGCACCGGAGACGTTCTGGCGGGGACGATCGCGGCACTGTGGGCCAGAGGCCTCGAGGGAGAGGTCGCGGCGCGCGCGGGCGCCTACTGGCACGGCATGGCGGGCGCTGCCCTCTCGAAGCAGGGCACGGTGACCTCTGATCGCCTCGCCGAGGAGATCAGTGCGTGGGTGTGGGCGTGAGGCCCTCGTGGGTCGAGGTGGACTTGCAGGCGGTCGCGTCCAATGTGGAGGCCATCTCGGAGGTCTGCGCTCCTGCCAGCGTGTGTGCTGTCGTCAAAGCAGATGCCTACGGCCACGGTGACGTGCCCGTCGCGGAGGCCGCTCTCGGCGCAGGTGCAGAGTATCTGGCGGTGGCCTTGGTCGAGGAGGGCGCACGGCTGCGAGAAGCGGGCATCCTGGCGCCGATCCTCCTCCTCTCGGAGCCCCCTGTCACGGCGATCGCAGAGCTGCTCGAGCTCGAGCTTCTCCCGACCGTCTACTCGAGCCCCTTCCTCAGCGCCCTGTCCGATCGCGCGAGCGCAGGCCAGCGCATCCATCTCAAGGTCGACACCGGCATGCATCGAGTCGGCGCAGACGAGGAGACGGCCCTTGCGCTTGCCAAGGAGGTGGCTGCCGAAGGTCACCTCGAGATCGAAGGTGTATGGACGCATTTCCCCGTGGCCGACACGGACGCGGCGTTCACATTCGGGCAGATAGCCGGGTTCAGACGGTTCGTGGAAGCCCTGCACGGCATCGGAGTGGCTCCGCCCCTCGTGCACGCCGCCAACACGCCTGGAACGCTCATGTTCCCGGAGGCCCACTTCGACATGGTGCGGGTCGGGCTCGGCATGTATGGGCTCAGACCAACTCCTGACATGGCCCAGGAGATCGACCTCCGCCCCGCGATGCGCGTCGTCTCCCGAGTGGTCTTGAGCCGTCGCTATCAGGCAGGCACGCGCCTCTCGTACGGAAGGTCGCGGCCTCTGCCTGCCGACTCGTGGGTGGCGACCGTCCCTGTCGGCTACGCGGACGGGCTCTGGAGACCGTTCGCCGATCTCGGAGGGCAGGTCCTCATCAGGGGCCAGAAGCGGTTCCTGGCGGGTTCGGTCACCATGGACCAGATCGTCGTCGACTGCGGACCCGATCAGGTCGAGGCAGGCGAAGAAGTCGTGCTGATTGGGCGACAAGGCGACGAGGAGATCTCAGCAGACGATTGGGCGAGGCTCCTCGGGACGATCAACTACGAAGTCGTCTGCAGGATCGGGCCGCGGATGCCCAGGCGCTTTCAGAGATGACCCTCACGGACGTTCCCGGCGTGCTCGTCGGGCACTGGACGGACAAGCCGGCCAGGACGGGATGCACCGTGATCGTGCTCTCCGAGCCGAACGTCGCCGCGGTCGAGATCCGGGGGGCGGCCCCGGGATCAAGGGAGACGGCACTGCTCGGGCCTGGCATGAAGGTCGAGCAGATTCAGGCCATCGTCCTCACGGGAGGAAGCGCCTATGGTCTGGCGACCGCAGACGGCGTGATGGCCAGACTCGAGCAGCTGGGAAGAGGCCATCCGACCCTCAACGGCGTCGTGCCGATCGTGCCGGCGGCCGTCGTCTACGACCTGCATCTCGGTGACCGACCTCTCAGGCCTGGGCCTGAGCACGGCGCCTCCGCCTTCGATGCGGCCACGGGACAGCCGGTGACGATGGGGAACATCGGAGCGGGCACAGGGGCGACGGTGGCGGGCTGGCGAGGCCTCGAGCACGTCCGGTGGGGAGGTGTGGGCTCGGCAGCCGTTCGTGTCGGAGAGGCTGTGGTGGGCACGCTCGTCGTCGTGAATGGAGTCGGAGACGTCTTCTCGCTCGAGGGAACATCGCTGACGGGAGGCCCGTCTTCTCCCGGTCCTCCCGTCTTCCACCCTCGTCCCCACGAGCACACCACATTGGTCGTGGTGGCCACAGACGCCTCGATGGCCCGAGGTGAGCTGATGAGACTGGCCGTGCGCACCCAGGACGCGATCGCATCCTGCATCCGCCCTAGCCACACCCGATATGATGGCGACGCCGCGTTCGCGGTCTCATGCGGTGGGTTGGAGGCAGATCTGGATGCGTTGGGGGAGGCAGCCTTCACCGCATGCGGCAGGGCCATCGAGGCAGCCATGGGCGCCGCTGATCCAGGGGCCCCTTTCGACGAGGTACGCGCTTGACTGATCTCGACGTCGGCAGCCAACTGCGGAGCCTCGAGCTCGTCGCGTCTTCATGCACAGACTGCCGGTTGGCGGAGTCGCGTACGACGGTCGTCTTCGGCGATGGGTCCGAGGCGGCAGACATCATGTTCGTCGGAGAGGGACCCGGCTACCACGAGGACCAGCAGGGGATCCCTTTCGTGGGCGCGGCAGGCCAACTTCTCGATCGTCTGCTCTCTGAGGTGGGCCTGAGCAGGGAGGAGTGTTACATCGCCAACGTCGTCAAATGCCGTCCGCCTGGGAACCGGGATCCCAGACCGGACGAGATAGATGCCTGCAAACACTATCTCGCAGACCAGATCCGCCTCATCGACCCGCGCGTCGTCGTGACCTTGGGGAACTTCTCCACCAAGCTGTTGCTGAAGGAGGAAGGGGGCATCAGCCGGCTCAGGGGAAGAGCGTTCAATTGGTGGAATCGGATCGTCGTCCCCACGTTTCATCCTGCTGCGGCTCTCCGAGGAGGCGCAGACGTCTTGGAGTCGATCAGGGCGGACCTGCGACTGGCTCGCTCGATCGTGGACAGTCCTGTAGAGATCGAGGTGGAGCCGGAGCAACTCGGCCTCTTCGGATGAGTCTCGTCATCCGCTCCGAGAGCGAAGTGGAGACGCGTGCGATCGGCAGGAAGCTGGCGAGTTTCCTAAGACCGGACGATCTGCTGGTGCTGACAGGCGAGCTGGGATCAGGAAAGACCGCCTTCGTGGCGGGCCTCGCCGAGGGTTTGGGGATAGCCGAGGACGTGGTGAGTCCGAGCTTCGTCCTTCAGAGAAGGTACGAGCCGGGATTCATACCCTTGGTCCATGTCGATGCCTACCGCCTCGACTCGCTCGCCGAGTTCGACGATCTGGGAGTCTTCGAGGAGGCGGAAGGGGCTGTGCTCGTGGTCGAGTGGGGTGACGCCGTGATGCCTGGGCTACCTCCGGACAGGCTCGTCATCGCCATCGAGGTCACGGATGAGAGCTCCCGGGTCCTTCGCTTCCGGCCGCAAGGCACCTGGACACAGCGCTCCCTGGAGGAGCTCCATTGAGCAGACTGCTCGCAATCGAGACGGCTACCCCTGCCTCGTCGATAGCCCTCGGAGAGGGACCGACGGTTGTGGGCTCCGCGGCGAAGGTCGACGCCCGTGGCCACGCTGCGTTCTTGGTGCCCGCCATCGACTTCTGCTTCTCGCAGGTCGGTTGGAGGCCCTCTGATCTCGACGCTGTGATCGTCGACGTCGGACCTGGCCTCTACACAGGCGTGCGGGTGGGATTGGCGACCGCCCAGGGCCTGGCAGCCGCTCTCGGCATTCCCGCCATCCCTGTGACATCGCTGGATGCCGTAGCCCTTCGCGCCGCAACCCACAGAAGGAAGATCTGGGCCGTCGTCGACGTCCGTCGAGGTGAGCTGGCAGCCGCGCCGTACCGGCCGTTGCCAGGGGGCGTCGTGCGCGACGGACCCTCCGAGCTGACCACTCCTGACAGTCTGCGCGCCGTCTTGGAGTCAGGCGCAGACGAGATCCTCCTCGTTGGAGACACAGACGCCTTGCCGGAAGGCTTCACACGAGGCCTCCACAGGGTCAAGACGGGTAAGCCCAGGTATCCCTCTGCCGAGGCGCTGCTCGAGCTGGGTGCAGGCAAGCTCGAAAGGGGAGAGGATCCCGATCCCGAGGATGTGCGCCCCCTCTACCTTCGTGAGCCGAACGTCACCATCAACTGGAGCATGTTGCGGGAGGAGGGGCCATGGCCAGGCTGGAAGGCGACATGACGACACTCAGGCCCATGGAGGGCTCCGACATCGCTCGAGCCGCCGCCATCGAGCGTTCCGTCTACCCGGAGCCGTGGTCGGAGTCGGTCTTCGAAGAAGAGCTCGCGGGGATCGCCCGCTCCTACTTCGTGGCGATCGAAGGGGAGAGCCTGGTCGGCTATGCGGGCCTG
>CAZKJJ010000161.1:0-5635 GCA_964553055.1 uncultured Acidimicrobiia bacterium | reverse complement strand
CGGAAGTCGGCCTTGTCGACAGCGGTGCGGCCGCCGAAGCGGTGGGTGACCCCTCTCCCCTCGAGCATGATCATGTGCTTCGCTCCCGCCACCACATCGTGACCCGCATCTTGGCGGTGACCCACTTGATCTTGGCCCACCAGTAGGTCCGGATCACCAGCTCGACGAGCCCTCCCTGGAGCCAGACGACGGTCACGACGAGGATCAGCCCGAAGAGGAGCAGGTACCAGTACGGATACTCGGTGATGAGGAAGTCCTGGATCACGATCAAGACCGTTGTACCGAGGATCGGACCCCACAGCCGGGAGACGCCACCGAAGATCGCCATGACGACAGGAAGGAATGACACCAACGGGTTGAAGGCGATGCCCGGCTCGAGGTAGCGAAAACGCGTCGCCATCACCGCACCCGCCGCGCCCATGAATAGCGCGGCTACAGCGAACGTGAGCACCTTCACCCTGGTCACGTTGATCCCGAGGTGCTGGGCGGCCTCCTGGTTCTCGCCGATAGCGACGAGGGCCATCCCGGTCTTCGAATTGGCGAGGAGGAAGGCAGCGATCAGGGTCAGGGCGAAGATCGCCGCCATCAGGAAATAGATGGTTTCGTTGGCGGCGCCTGCGACGTGACGGCCGACCGTGTGGCTGACCTTGCTCTCCAACCACTGAACCGAGCTTCGGATCAGAGCGGTCACGCCGAACGTGAACAGGATGAAGTACACACCTCGCAGGCGCAGCGTCAGCAGCCCAATGGTGAAGGCCAGCACGAAAGCCAGCGCGGAGCCGATCAGGATGAGCCCCCCCAAGGGCACGGTGCCCCGCAGCAAGGCGGTCGTGTACACGCCCATACCGAAGAGCGCTGCGGTCGCCAGCGAGACATATCGGGTCGGTCCCGAGAACATCGTCCACGCCAGGGTCAGCGTGGCGAACTCGAGGACGGTGATCATCGTGACGATCCGCGAATCCGAGACGACCGCAGGCGCGAGGGCCAGCGCCACGATGGCGAGCGGGATCACTACCAGGGATGCCTTCCGCTCTTCGACGATCGTGCTAATCAGCATGGACTTGCCTGCCCAGGATTCCCGACGGCTTGAAGAGCAACACGAGGATGAAGATCAGATAGAAGGCAACGATCGACAGGCTGGGGTCGAGGAAGTTCACGAGGCTGATCACCATGCCGAGGGCGAACCCCCCCAGAAGGCTCCCGACGATGCTCCCCAGCCCGCCGAAGACGACGACGACGATCGCCACGATGGTGAGCTCGATCCCCGTGGACGGTGACAGTTGGAACATCATGCTGTACAACACGCCGGCCAGGCCGGCCAGAGCGGCGCCGAGGCCGAACGAGGTCGCCAGGACGCGCCGTTTGTTCACCCCGAGGGTCGATGCCATGTCTGGGGCCTCGGCTGCGGCACGGATCGCCTTGCCAAGACGGGTGCGCCGGATGAAGACGTACAGGGCCAGGCTTACACCGACGGCTACCCCTAGCGCCAGCAGCCGGTTCGCTCCGTACCGGTTGCCCAGGATCACCACCGGCGTATTGAGATAGGTGTAGCCGCTGATCCTGCCGCCCCACGTGATCAGGAGGACGTTCTGGATGACAAAGACGAGGCCGAACGAGGCGAGCAGCGACCGGCCCTCGAAGTGGTCTTCGTTGACGGAGGTCTTGCGGAGATCGTGGAACAGGAACCAGTCCAGGACGTACCCGATGGCGAACAGAGCAGGGGTCACGATCCCGAGCGCGATCACCGGCCGGATCTCCCACAACGTGAACAGCGAGAAGGTGACGAGCGCCCCAAGCATGATGAACTCGCCGTGGGCGACGTTGAGCACCCTCCCAACTCCGTACTGCATGCTCAACCCCACCGCGATGAGTGCGTAGAGCCCGCCCAGGATCAGCCCCGTGATGACGATGTCAGCGACGCTTCCCATCCTCGTTCCCGGTCAGCCGAGCCAGAGTGCCGGCTCCGGTCCCCGGTGGGTCGGAGCCGGCACGTGTTGCGCTTGCTTCAACCTCGTCTGCTACCCGGCCTGCCACTCCGGCTTGGCGTAGATGGGCTCTGCCGTGCGATCGGCGGTCGGTGAGACGATCTCGAACTCGCCGTTCTGCCACTGGCCGATCTGCCCGGGGTAGGTCGGGTTGAATTGGTTCTCGAACATGAACGTGCCGACGATCGTGTTGAACTCCGTCGTGTCCATCGCCTGCTTGACCTTCACAGGGTCGAGCGTGCCGGCTGCCGCGATCGCCTGTTGCAGGACCTGGCCCGTGGCATAACACGAGGCGGACGCCCAGCGGTCCGGCTCTGCGTTGTGGAGGGCGACGTGGCGGTCGAAGAACCCCTGGGCGTCCTCGGTGCCGACTTTGGCGTTCCATGCACCCGTTCCGACGACGCCTTCCGCGTTGGGGCCGAATGTGTCGCGGTAAGACGGGAAGGCAACGCCGACAGCTTCCATGAAGAGCTTGGGGTTGAACCCGATCTCGATCGCCTGCCCTGTCATCAGGAACGTCTCGTCGGGATACGAGAACGCGAGGAAGGCATCCGGGTTTGCGGCCTGGGCGGAACGGAGCATCTGCGACAAGTCCGTTGGGTTGATGGAGTACGTCTCCTGGAAGACGATGTCGATGCCGGCATCGGTCAGCGCGGGCTCGACGAACTGCGCGAAGTCGATCCCGAAGAGGTCGTCGTGGTGGACGACGGCAACGGTCTCGACGCCGAGGTCCTGTAGCAGCTCGACGAGGGCCGTCCCCTGATCGGTGTGCTGGTTGAGGATCGTGTAGAAGTACGGATAGGAGGAGGCGTTCTCGATGAGCTCCTTGGAACCGACCGTGCACCCGATGACCGGTGTCTGTGCCTCGCTGATGATCGGGGCGATGGCGAAGTTCCACGCCGTTCCCCATGGCGGGAAGATGAAGTTCACGTCACCCGCCTCCACCATCTCCTGGACCTTGGCCACTGCGACGGTCGGGTCGCTGGTGTCATCGACCTGGACGAACTCGACGGGAATCTTCTTGTCGTACTCCGCGACGTAGATGCCGCCGTCGGCGTTGACGTCGGCCGCCCACGTCTCGTAAGAGCTGACCTGAGTGGTCATGGCGGGATCCGCGACCGGTCCTGACAGGGCGATCACGTTTCCGATCAGGATCTTGTCTGGGGCTTCGGCAGCTGTCGTGGCCGTAGTGGACTCGCCACACGCTGCGGTCAGCAGCCCGAGGACGAGCAGCACCCCGAGGGCACTTGCCTTGCGCATGTCTCTCACTCCCTCTCCAACGGCGCAGCCTCCCCGTGCGCCCCGAGCGAAAGGCGAGCGTACACTGATGGAGCCGTGCGCGTCGGGAAGGCACCGTCGGATAGTCGCTGGCGCAGGAGGTAGCACAGTGATCGCTCCCAAGCACAAGATGTTCATCGACGGGAAGTGGGTCGCCGCTTCCAGCGGAGAGACGTTCGAGGACCTCAATCCCTACACCGGTGAGGTCTACGCCCACATCTCCGCAGGCACCGCAAAGGACGCCCAGCTGGCGATCGAGGCCGCTCAGCGCGCCTTCCCCGAGTGGGCGCAGTCGCCGCCCACTGAGCGTCGCGCCGTCTTCCTCAAGGCCGCCGACATCTTCGAGCGTCGCCAGGACGAGCTCGTCAAGGCGATGATGGAGGAGGTCGGCGGGACGATCGGCATCTCCATGTTCCAGATGTTCTTCGTCCCCGGGCTTTTCCGTCAGGCCGCAGCGGCCGCGTACGACGTCAAGGGCGAGACGATCCCCGCCGACTACCCGAACACGTTCTTCATGGCGATCCGCCAGCCGGCTGGGGTCGTGGCCTGCTTCGCTCCCTACAACGTCCCATACATCCTGGCGAGTCGGTCCTTCGCCCTCCCCATTGCCTACGGCAACACGGCGGTGCTCAAGCCCTCTGAGGACGCTCCGGTCACCGGCGGGGTGCTGCTCGCCGAGATCTTCGAAGAGGCCGGGCTCCCCGCCGGCGTGCTCAACCTGGTGACGAGCACACGGGAAGACGCTTCCGGGATCGGCGACGAGCTGATCGCTCATCCTGCGGTACGCCGGATTTCCTTCACAGGATCCACCGAGGTGGGCCGGATCATCGCTGAGAAGGCTGGCAGGCATCTCAAGCGGGCCGTGCTCGAGCTTGGTGGCAACGACCCGCTGATCGTGCTCGGCGATGCCGATGTCGACTTCGCGGTCGAGGCCGCGGTGTGGGGCGCCTTCACCCATCAGGGTCAGGTCTGCATGTCGACCGAGCGGATCATCGTGGAGAAGTCGATCGCAGACGAGTTCACCAGGAAGCTCAAGGACGCCGCGGAGTCGATGCCGATGGGTGACCCGACCAACCCGGGCACAGCGATCGGACCGTTGGTCAACCAGCGAGCCGTCGACAAGGTGCACGCCCACGTCGAGGAGGCTGTTGCGGAAGGCGCCGAGCTGGTGACGGGTGGCGCGTACGACAACCTGGTCTACCACCCGACGATCATCAAGGGAGTCGGGCGCGATCTCCCCATCTTCACCGCACAGACCTTCGGGCCGGTGGCGACGATCACCGTCGTGAACGACGCCGAGGAAGCGCTTTCCGTCGCCAACGACTCCAGCTACTGACTGTCGGCGGGTGTGGTGACGAATGACTTCGACAAGGCGCTCAGCATCGCCATGCGGTTGGAGACTGGGATGGTGCACATCAACGACCAGACCGTGAACGACGAGCCCCAGGTCCCGTTCGGCGGCGTCAAGAACAGCGGGTACGGGCGCTTCGGCGGCCAGGCAGCACTCGATGAGTTCACCGAGCTGCGTTGGATCAGCGTCAAGACGAAGCCGCGCACGTTTCCCTGAGTCGACGTAGCAGCTCCTGTGGGCGGGTGTGACAGGTTCGAGGGCTCTTGTTCGAGTCGTCCTATCTAGGCCGTTTGATGGTGAGGTTTCCGGGCTGCGGCGTATGCGGTTTGGGCGGGTTGACCGTCACGAGACTGCCCGGGCAGCAGGTCTGCTCGTCAATGATTCCGGGCCTCGTCACCGCTTCGCGGCGCCGAGTCGACGACCGAGGTGCTCGCCGGTGAGGGTCCCGGCGGCGGTGAGGTCGGCGGGGGTGCCCTCGAAGACCACCCGGCCGCCGTCGTGGCCGGCACCCGGACCCATGTCGATCACCCAGTCGGCGTGGGCCACCACATCCAGGTTGTGCTCGATGACGATCACCGTGCGGCCACTGTCCACGAGCTGGTCGAGGAGTCCCAGCAACTGGTCGACATCCTGGAGGTGGAGGCCGGTGGTCGGCTCATCGAGCACGTAGACCTCTGTGTCGGTCGCCATCTCGATCGCCAGCTTGAGGCGCTGCCGTTCCCCAGCCGACAGAGTGTTCAACACCTGGCCGAGCTGGACGTAGCCGAGGCCGACGTCCACGAGACGTTGCAGCACCACCCGGGCCGCCTTCTCCTGCTGGAAGAACTCCGCCGCCTCCTCGATGGGCATGGCGTGCACCTCGGCGATGTTCCTGCCGCGCAGCCGGTACTCGAGGACCTCGTCGAGGAATCGTCGACCCTCACAGACTTCGCAGACACTGGCCACGACGTCCATGAACCCCAGCTCGGTGTAGATGAGGCCGAGCCCCTTGCACTCAGGGCAGGCCCCTTCCGAGTTCGGG
>CAZKJJ010000160.1:1508-5653 GCA_964553055.1 uncultured Acidimicrobiia bacterium | reverse complement strand
GGTCAAGGGATCCATGCTTGCGTCATCGCTCTACACGCCGCTTGGGATCGAGTCGCCTCGGCAGTTCAAGAACACCCGCGCGGTGTTGGACACGCCAATCCTCCTGTCGGTTCTCGGGGCGAACGGGATCGAACAGCAGCAAGCCACCCGTGAGATGCTCGCACTCGCGAGGAGGCACGGACTCAACCCGGTGTATCTCGACATCACTGAGCGCGAGGTTGCAGGGGTCCTCCGCGCCAGCTTGAGTCGACGGCGAACGGGCAGCAACTACTCGTACGCCGGCCCCACCCTGGCAATGTCGCCGGTCGAGATCGAGCGGCTCCTCGCCCGCCTGGACCTTGCGCTCTCCGAGGAGGGTCTCTCGGTCGTGTCTTGCCCTGATCCGGTTCCCGGGGATGGCGAGGTCGCCGCCGAGTTGGAGGTAGCCCTGCAATGGCACGGCTCCGACAGGGCGAAGGACCATGACGTGCGTGCTCTCATGGCTGTGCGGCGCTTTCAGGGCGGTGAGCCGCGTGCTCGCATTGAGGACTACAAGGCGATCTTCGTCACCAACAACGACAGGCTCTCCCGGGATGCTCACCTCGCCTTGTACCGCAACCAACCGCGGATGGCTCCTGCTGCCTTGCCGGATCACGAGTTGGCCACGTTGCTCTGGTTGATGGACCCGACCGATGCCCCCGACCTGCCGAGGACCCAGCTGGTCGCCGACTGTCATGCAGCGTTGAACCCGGACAACGAGTCGTGGTCGGCATTCCTCCTACGGGTTGAGGAGCTCCGCGAAGGCGATGCGATCTCCGAAGAGGATTACCTCCTGCTCCGAGGCATGCACGAGGAGTCCCGCCTCCTCCTGGCAGAGGAGACGCTCGGAAATCCCGGTCACTTGTCCTCGTCGAGTGCTGCACATCTCGCTTCGAAGATCCGCGAGGAGATCGAGAAGCGTGCGGTGGCGCCCTTCGCGGAGGCCTTGGAGCGCTCGAAGGCTGCGGAGCAGGAGGCCTTTGAGGCCCGGGACTCAGCCCTTGAGACTGGTAGTGAGGAAGCGAATGCGCTCCGCTCTGAAGGCGATCTGCGGGAGCGCAGTGCCCGACTCGAAGGCCGCAATGACGCACTTCGCACCCAGGCGGGACTGGTCGCCTCGTTATCCAAGTGGTTGGTCGTGGTGGCTCTAGTGGGGCTGCTCGGTTGGGGCAGCTACGTGGTTCAAGTGTCCCGGCTTGTGGGTCTCTCCGAGTTCGAGTGGATTGTGGCTTCTGGGTTCGCTCTTGCGGGCGCTCTCTTGCTGCTTCTTGGGTTTGATCAGTCGCTCCGCCGGATGGAAGACACAGTCTCAGCGTGGCTCTTCGGAGTGATGATCCGGCGGGCTGACCGGGTCGATTGAACCGAGGACCGCATCGCTCGCCCTGCCGTCTGGAGTGAGTAGTCCGGCGTTGCGCAGTACGCCGGCCGCGACCGACATTGCGCTGCTAAGCCTCGAGTCGTCGATCCCGCCGTCCCTGATCGCGTGCCGAAGCAGGAGCGCCTCCGTCGTCTTGAGACCCAACTGCCCGCGACTGGCGCGCAGCAGGTCTCGCAGACGATCGAGATCCACTCGCACCGACGGGACCAGTTCCACGGCGTCATCCATGCGGGCAAGCGCCAGCCCGATCGGTTCGAGAAGGTGTGGGCGCCCACCGAGAAGTTCGTCGACATCCGTGAGTGGCCCGACGCATGCCCGGTGTGAGAGGGGAATCCAACGGTCGAATCCGGCTCGACGTCCGTTCCAGGGAGAGAGTGAGTACCTGATCCTCACATGTCCGGTCGATCGGTCTTTGGGCGGCGGCGCGTGGTTGACCAAGGATGGAGACGTCGAGGCGGACCGGTGACCGGAGGAGTGGGTTCGTCGAGGTGCCCGGCCAGGACTTCGTGGCCTCGATGACGATCGATGAGCGTCGGGGGGTGCTCGCGGTCGAGGTGGAACTGGGCAGCCGCCCACCTGCTTGTCGATCCGGACTTCTCGGATGAGCCACGCACCTGCGGGTGAACATCACCGGCCGTCACGTCCCACTCCTGCAGCACTCGGGGTGCTGGACCTCATCGTCCACCGGTGACCGGGAGCTCCCTCCTCGAGTTGCCCTCGCCAGCCGAAGACGACGATCGTTGAACCGCCACCCAGACGTCTCGATCGGTGGGGTCGACCCTCGATGCCCTCGCGCACGGTGGTGGCCATTGCCGGCATTCCGGTGGGCGCAGAACAGCGGTGCTGCACTCCGATTGGCCAGGGAACGTCATCACTCCGTGCCGTAGACGGCGTACAGGACGAGGGTTCCCATGTCCGAGGGTTGGACGACGACGAACGCCTGGTCCGCTCCCGAGCGGTACATGAGCTGCTGGGGTGTCCACGCGTTGCGCGCCCAGTGCCGAGGGTCGTTCGCTCGGTGCCAGAAGAGGACCTCGTCAGGCTCGAACCGCACCTCCACCAACCACACATCGGGCGCATCGATCCCGCGCAGGTCGGTACGGATGCGGGCGGCGACTTCGGCCGCCACCGGGTCGGAGAAGGAGAAGTCCAGGAACCGCTCGAGGGCGTCGGTGCCGGGCTCGTCGGGTGTCGAGTGTTGGCGCCGGATGTCCGGCACGACGGCGAACACCTGCTCGAGATCGCGGGGGATGAGGGTGAACAGGTACCCGCGGTAGCCGAGCACTGCTGCCAACAGCAGGGCGCAGATCAGCATCATCGTGTTGGCGCCCCGTGCGAGGTCGGGTGCGATCCTGGTGAGGACGAGTGCAATGGCGAGGCCGAGGAGCGCGGCGCCTCCGATGAAGATCACCGTGCCGCCGCTCCGCCGCAGCCACGACGCAGTACCCCGACGTGTGTGTGGGTTCCTGGCAGCACGCTGCGATTCTCGCACACCGACGTGCGGTCCTTCCACCGGCCGACGCAGTGGGTTGCGGCTGCCGGCGCGCAATCGGGTCGCCGGTCGACCCGGAGACCCGAATGAGCTGCGCACCTGCGCGTGAAGCGGCCTCCTCGGCGGCCCGACTGGTAGCGTCTTGGGGGACCGGGCAGCCAGAGACTCGACCAGGGGGTCCCAATGACAGGTCACCAGTCGACACGCATTCGATCCGTCGTCGCCGCGCTCGGACTGGGTGTTCTCGCCGCTTGGGGTGTGGGCCTCGTCGTCCGGGGCATCGACGGGTCCACCAGCGAGCCCTTCGTCCGGTGGGTCCTGCTGGCCGCCGGGGTGATTGCGGTCGTGGGTAGCGCCTGGGCACTCATCGCTGCCGCCGGAGGACGGCTCGCCTTCCGCTGGATGGCCACACGAATCAACGAGTCCGCGGCCATCTCCCACCAGACCCTCCCACACCTGTCGGCGAACCCAGATGAGTTCGCCCCCATCCATCGCCCGAGACGCCCGGGCGGGTAGCCGAGTCGGGTGGGGGAGGAGACGCACATGGCCGGAATGCGCAGGGCGTTCGCGCTCCTCGTCATGCTCGTGGTCGCGATTGTCCCGGCCGATGCCCTCGCCCAGACCGAGACCACGATCATCGAACCCGGGCCAGACGTCTCGATTGAAGGCGTCGGCTTCTCCTTCTGGTTCCTCTCCCAGCGCCTAATCGTCGAGTCGCCGACATCCGTGGTGGCCGCCACTCCCTCCTCGAACGTGGACGCAGCCATGAGCGCGTTGCACCGCGTGACACTCCTCTCGCCATCGGGAAACCGATCGGAGCTCGAATGGGTGGTGAGTGACAGGGTCGATGGCGATCAGTGGTTCGCTGCCCGAGTGACACTCGACGAGATCGGATGGTGGGAGGCGATCGGTCCGACCGGTCCCGTGGCGACCATCGAGGTGGTTGGTGAACCAGTGGCCGGCTCGTCGGCGACGGCCTGGTACTGGGCTGGTGGGATCGCCCTGGTCGCCGGGTTCGTTCTCTGGGAGCGTGTCCGCGTTGGGCGAAGCAAGGAGGCGGACGACCTCCGTGCCAGTGCACAGGCGAGTTCTCAGGATTCGTGGTGGTGGGGGTGAGGCGAGCAACTGCCCTCTTGGTCGCGTCCATGCTGCTGACGGGGGGCTGCACTCAGGTGTCGATCGTCGAGCCACCCGTGCCAGTGGTCGAGATGACACGGTGGCAGTTCGACCATCTGGCGGTCCTCTCGCAGGAGGCAC
>CAZKJJ010000160.1:0-1498 GCA_964553055.1 uncultured Acidimicrobiia bacterium | reverse complement strand
TCAATCCGCTCGACCAGACCGATGGCGGCGGGGGGCAGGTCGTCATCGCCGAGGTCGTGTCGTCCGACCGACACTCGCTGATGGATCGGGACCATGCGAGTGGAAGCGACCTCCTCATGACCGAGCACGACGTGCTCGAGGTGAGCCCGCAGGTCGTCATGGGTGAACTCGGCGCACCAGACCGCCTGACCATCGTCTCCCCCGATCTCAACGAGCATCCCGAACTCGGCCTCGATGTCGAGGCCGGTGAGTCGTACGTGTTCTTCGTCGTCCCGTTCTCCCGTGGGGGCTTGATCGGATGGCGGGTGATCGACGACGGTGTTCCGCCGCTCATCCACGACGCGACAGCAGCGTCGGTGGGCGACGGGCCTCCTGACGGGTTCACGTCGATGAAGGCTGACGGGTTCATCGGCGCGGTGAGGAGTTGTCGGAGCCTCCTGCGCGTTCCCGACTGTGTCGACGAGGAGACCTGGGATCGATGAGGGTGTTCCAGGGGTCCATCGCCCTCCGCGCGCTCGCCTTGGTGCTCTGTCTGGCCACGGTCACCTCGTGTTCGCCCGATCAAGCCTCCGAGGGGCCCGGTTGGCGGCTCCTCACATCGGAGTACGGGGTGGGGACCGTGTACGACACGAGCCTGCTGGCGTCGGAGGCCGAGCTGCGAATGTTCTGGTCCGACTTCGGGCTGTCCGGTGAGGTCCCCGTCGTTGACTGGGAAGAGGAGATCGTCCTGCACCTCGCACCGGCGTCGTCGAGCGAGTGCAGGGATCACCGCCTTCGCTCCGTCGAGGTGGACGAGCAGGTCGTGTTCCCTGGGATCGACCTGGTCGTGCACGGTGACGGATGCACCGATGACGCCAACCCCTTCACATTCTTGGTCGCGTTCGAACGGGACCGCCTCCCCGATCCGCCGTTCGCCATCGAACTGCGCTCCGAGGCGTGCGTTCGTGTCGGCAACGAGCGGATCTGTGAGCATGAGCGGACTCCCGTGACTGCTGCGGACCTCGAGTGGATCGAACCACTCGACCTCGACGACGAGGTGGTCGAGCAGGCGATGATGCTGTGGTGGAACCAGACGGGCCTCGTCCGCGATGACCCCGTCGTGTGGGTCGAACGCCTGTCGGAGATGTGCGATCGGGGCGTGTGGGACCGCGAGGTCGCCCTCGCACTCGCCGAGGAGTACGAGGCACAGGACATGCCAGTGTCGGCGCGCAGCGAGGGTGCGGAGGGCCCGTCCGTGAGTGACATGGCCTCCGCGCTCACCTCCATGGCCCTGACGGTATGCCGAGGGTCGTTCCCGCCCGACGCGCTCCCCGGGTCCTAGAGGAGCACACACCGACGGTGACGTCGGATCCCGGAGGTGCCTACGTTGCGCGCATGGGCCTGGAAGAATGGGTGGCGGCGTACGAGGCGGCGACACGCCGCTTCCTGGAGGTTGCCACCGCAGTCCACGACGACCAGCTCGACGTGACGCCGCCCACGGGTTGGAACGCCCGCCAGG
>CAZKJJ010000159.1:0-5697 GCA_964553055.1 uncultured Acidimicrobiia bacterium | reverse complement strand
TAGCGCGCTTGACTGGGGGTCAAGAGGTCGCCGGTTCAAATCCGGCCAGCCCGACAGAAGACCTGCTTGAGGCCGGTTTAGACATCAAGGTCGAGCGACCGCCGCGGATGCTTGTGCCTATCGTGTGCCATTGGAGCGCTTCAGGTGCCGTGGCGGGGGCTGTCGTCGAAAAGCGGACTCTCCCTCCGGAAGCTCCCAAACGGGAGAATCCGGGCGCAACTCGACGTGGGCACCGGGTCCGACGGCAGACGCCGCTGGAAGGCGAAGACCTCCGGCACCGAGCGGGCAGCTCAGCGCTGGCTCCGCGAACAGCTCCAAGCCCTCGACACACCGGCAGCCTTGACCTGCCTGTGAGCGTAGGGTCAGTCCCCTCGACCCGAGGAGGGGGTTTCTGATGACCTTCAAGGTCACGATTTCGACTCGCACTGCCCTGGTGCTGTTGGTGCTGGCTGTGCTGGCCATCCCGGTGACTGCCTACGCCACCCATCTGTTCGCCGATGTTGAAGATAGCCATCCGCATGCGGAGGGCATCCAGTTCGTACACGACTCGGGAGTGTCGATCGGCTGCCAAGACGGCACCGTCTACTGCCCTGACGACTTCGTGACCAGGGCGCAGATGGCCACGTTCATGTACCGGTTGTCGGGCAATGACCCGGCCACCGCCGCCAGCGTCAACGCTGGCCAGCTGGACGGGCTTGATTCCTCCGATCTGGCCGCAAACGTCCATCAGCACATCGTCAGCAGCAACGGAGTCGGCGGCAATGCCGGCTGCCCCGGTACCGAACTCAGCGTGATCATCACTGACGGGAATGGTCAACCGCTGGATCAGCGGTTCACCTTCCAAGTCCCAGGTGCCAGTGAACAATTCGGTCAAATCCGGACCAATGGCTCGATCCGCAATGCGTCAGCCGGCGTCACCGGCGTCACCCACACAGCCGGAACCGGGATCTACTGCATCCAGTTCGGCGTCGCTATCTCACAACCTGCGCTGGAGTCAGCCGTGTTCAGCCTGCATCTCAACTGAGTGCTACGAAATCCCTAGGGAGAGGCCGCCAAGGGACATTGATGCGCACGGTGGCCTGCGCCAGCGAGAGCTCCCCAGGAGTCGGGCACCCCAGACCCACCCCTCAAGGTCCTGGCAGTGAGGTCGTGTGGTGAGACCGGCTCATGGGAGGTGTCTCGCTTGGCGAGTTTCCCTCTTCCTGAGTTGGTTTAGCGTTCTAGAGGCCCCGAGACTTCAAAGGTCGCCTTGTGGCTCCAGCCCCGTGGTGGGTTACGGCCTTTTCCCCGGGCATCCGTGACCCTTGTCGAAGCACCCGTGGCTCCGATCTTCCCAGGAGCGACCTGAGTAGGTTCCGAGTCCTTCCATCCGGGAGGGAAACGTGACGTTCAAAGTCACCATCACGACACGCACTGCTCTGGTACTGCTGGTGTTGGCGGTGCTGGCCATACCAGCTACCGCCTATGGGACGCATGTGTTCGCTGACGTATCCGACAGTCACCCACACGCGGACGGCATCCAGTTCGTACACGACTCGGGAGTGTCGATCGGCTGTCAGGACGGCACCGTCTACTGCCCCGACGATCCGGTCACGAGAGCACAGATGGGCACCTTCATGTATCGGCTTTCAGGCAACGACCCGGCTACCGACCCGAGTGTCCATGCCATGGCGAGTCTCGATCAGTTCGCGCTTGTGACTGGGAACGAGCCCTTTCTTACTGATTCCGTGCTCCCGGTGGACTTGCCCGGAGCTTCTGTGGTTGTCACGGTGCCTGCTGGCAGGACCGGCACCGTCCTGGTCACGTTCTCAGGCGAGAGCTTGTGTTTCGGGGGCACCGGCTCGTACTGCACGGTCACTGTCTTGGTCGATGGCACCGAAGCAGACCCTGTCACCCTCAGCGACTTTGCATTTGACTCGAGCGACGGTGGGTCCGAAACGAGCCTGTCATGGGAGGCCCACTCGATCCAGAGGTCGAAGACCGGCCTGGCCGCTGGGGATCACACCGTTACGGTCCAGGTCGCAAGTTACGGAACCAACTTCTGGCTGGATGACTGGCACCTAACGGCACAGGCTCTACTGACGTCGTAGAACATCGCGACAACGGGAGGCTCTGCCGACCCTTTAGGCACGGGCTCCGCCGAGATGGCGTGCGACGAGGGGCCTAGTTTCGATCCCCTCTACTCGAGGAGGGGTTTCTGATGACCTTCAAGGTCACTATTTCGACTCGCGCCGCTCTGGTGCTGCTGGTGCTGGCGGTGCTGGCTATTCCAGCTACGGCTTTGGCCACTCACGTGTTCTTGGATGTGAGCGATCAAAGTGTCCACTTCCCTGGTATCCAGTTCATGAAGAACTCAGGGGTGTCTGTCGGCTGTCAGGACGGCAGCGTCTACTGCCCTGACGACTTCGTGACCCGGGCACAGATGGGAACGTTCATGTATCGGCTCTCGGGCAATGACCCTGCGACCGATCCGAGCGTGAACGCGGACGCCGTTGACGGCGTCGATGGACCGTTGTTCGCCTCCATCGCTGGCGGTAGCGGTGCCCTACTGAGCGGTAATGCCGTCTCGTCAGAGAGGATCACTACCGGCTCGTACCGGGTGACATTCGCCCGCAACACCACTGGCTGCGCTGCTACCGCGGCCAGCGGGCTAGCTCTCGGTATCGAGGGAGGCAGCGGTGCGGTTCACAGGATGATGCCTACCGTGTCCACAGGCGAAAGTGTTCCTGGGCGAGTTGCGATTTCGTGGCGCAACTCGATCACACAAAACCAGGAGGACACTGACTTTCACCTGATCGTCGTCTGTCCTAGCGCCTAATAGCCCCAGATGCGAGCCCCTTCGGACATCTGTTACAGCGTCTTCCTCCCCGAAACCGGATCAGGTGCTGTTATCGGTGTCCGTCTGCCCCCCGTTGTCCCCATATAGGCTTTGGTGGTGACGCTGAGGATGCTGTTAGCAGCTGCCGTGCTGTTGGCTGCGGCTGGCTGCGGTGCATCTGTTGACGTTGAGCTGGATGTTGCTGCCCAGGCTCCGACCACGGCGACATCCACCGTCACGTCTGCGGCGACTATCACGGCGGCTGGTGCCACGACTGCTGCGACGGCCGAGTGTCCTCCTGGGGGTGGCGGCCAGACCGACCGGGGGTTCTTCTGCCCGCCGGATCTGCCGGCCTTCTTCCAGCCGGGTGGCATGGCAAGGGTGGTGCATTCGGCTCTTGCTGGCACCTACCGCACCGGTGTCTTCACGGTGCCGATCGAGTTCACCCAACAGGACCGGTTCCAGACCGAGGGCGAGCGGGTCGACTCCGTGAACCTCGACAACCGGTGCGGCCTTGACCCCTTCGTTGGCACATGCTGGTCGGCAACCCTCTATGCGTTGGGATCGACGGAGATCGACCTGACCGAGTTCGCCAGCAGTGATTGCATCGGGGCATACGAGCTGTCCGACAGCCTGGTGGGCGGTAACGCAGCCACCCTCTTGGATATCCGCTCCATTTCCCCCACGTGTATCGCTTTCGTGTTGGAGGTCCCGGACCTATTCGGCGGTTTCCTCATGAACTCCGGGGAGAGATACCTCCTGTACAGCGTGGCAGCGGCCAACGGCGAAGACCTACTGCTCGTGGTCGCGATCATTCCCGCAGAGGACTTCGACGAGTACATGGCCGTCGCTCAGCCGATGATCGACTCGATCCGCTTCCTCGACAACTAGCGGCCAGATGCCAACGCGCGCGGCGGCCCAAACCAGAGGCGTGTTACGACGTTTTCCTCCGCGAGAGCGGATCACCCGCTGCCGCATCGTGTGTGCCTGTTTGGTGCCTATCCGGGTGGCAGCCGGTGATGTTGGTGGTATCGGGTGGTAACGAACTCCCAGGTCACGGTATGCGGAGGTCTCCCCGTGATACCCCGTGAATAGTGCCTGCGGTGACTGGGGGTCAAGAGGTCGCCGGTTCAACAGCCCGACCAGCAAAACGCCTGTTCAGCGGGCTCAACCGGAGAGCCCATTCGCTTTGACGGCCTAGGGAAGCGCGTCTGACGGGACTGCGGTCGAGCAGCCCCATCGGCGCACTGAACACCCTCCCGTCCCGAGGTCGCTAGGTGGCGGCCCTCCCATCAGCCGTGCAACCAGCGGACATCACACCTAGCTCGTCGGCCTGAACCGGCTTCACGCTGACATATACATCGAAGCGCGGTCCTAGGCGTCGGGCAGTTCCCCCGGCTTCCTGATCCGGTTCAACTGCTCGCTGACTTCGATCACATGCTCGTTGACCTGAAGGAGATCGCCTACCAACGAGTCGAGGGCGGCGACCACCGCGTCTGCCAGGGCAGGGAAGGTGGACGCCTGACGGATGTTGGTCTCCACTTCCTCGTTCAAGTACAGAGTGGCGGTTTGTTTGGTGCCGAAACCTGCCGGCATCTTTGGGCTCCAAGGGTGCAGACATCTGCAGGGCTACCCGCTCTTGGCTCACCGGTCAATGGCTATCCGCCCAGATGACGCGGAAGGTGACTAGCCCGACAGGTGATCCTTGGATCGGCTCTGGCAGCGGACGCTCTCCGGCCAAACAATGAGTCTCCCGGACCTCCGGGCTGCATGGGCATGAATCAGCCTCGACCAGCGTCTCGACCGTCCGATCGAAACTGCCGGAGCAGTCTTCCGGTTGGTGTGATTGAGGTCGTGGGCTCAGGCTTCCACCGTGGCCTTGAGGCCGGTCAGCCAGGTGTCGAGAGTTCTGTCCAGCGTGTTTCGGAAGAACCCCTTCGCGACTGTGACCGGCCAGCCCTCCATCGACTCTTCCGTGACGACACGGGTGCCGTCTTCTGTGGACTCGAGGTCCCAGGTGTGGATCGCTCGGGTTCCCAAGGTTGTGCCGATCCAGGCGATACGTCCGGGTGGCTCGACGACCACCAGAGTGGAGGTGATGCTTCCCGGCCCTGACTTCCACCTGAACGCCGAGCCGGGCTTCAGCGAACCGTCCAGATCGGCTCTGGTGATGTCAGGATGCCATGACGGCCACGAATCGATGTCGGTGTGAACCGCCCACACGGTCTCCGGGGCGGCTGCGATGACGATCTCTTTGCGGGCCGTGGCCGGTGCTTCTCGGTTGATCTGCATGCTCAACGCCTTCACAGGCGTGTGTAGCACATCCGTACGGGGACAACCGCTTCCGAGATCGATCGGCGCGGCTCTCCACGTGCCTCAGACATCCCGGGACAGATCACGCGGAGATGCACCCCGAATTGAAGACACTCCTGGTGGGCTAGCGCTCGACAAGTTCTCGATGGCGGTATTCGTCTGCCAGCTTGTCCACTCTGCGGTTGCCGAAGAAGACCGAGATTCCGTGTCCAACGACCCCGAAACCCCAGAACAGGATCATCCAGTAGGCCCAGTCCAAGCCCAGGATCGTGGTGCCACCCGTTTCAGTGGTCAGGTCGATGATGACCAACAGGACAGAAACGAAGACGTAGGTCATCAGGTGATAGAAGAAGTCTCGTACCAACTTCACATCGTGTTGGGCACGCTGCAATGCAGGATCAGTCTGTGTCATCGAACCTCCCTTCTTCTCATACATAGCCGTCCCCTCATAGCGATGGTCTAGGGAAGGAACGCACATGACGAGTTCCGATAGCCCCTAGCTCGAGCGGTCGAGCTCCCTTCGGGAGCGACGCGGAAGCTCGAGGGTCGTAGGCCTCAGGAACAGG
>CAZKJJ010000158.1:0-5700 GCA_964553055.1 uncultured Acidimicrobiia bacterium | reverse complement strand
AGCCTATGCGGTCAGCCTCCTGATCGACGGGTCGGCGAGCATGCTGCAGCCCAGGCCCACCGCCGGCAGGACAGCTCCCTGGGGCCTGGCAGCCGCCACGCTCGGGGCATGGACCCTCGCGAGGCTCGCAGACGAGCTCCAGATCTCCTTCGAAGTGGCGCTCTTCAATCGCTCCTTCGCAGCCAGCGCCACGGACAGCGAGTCGACGTTCACCAAGCGACGTGCGGACGCCACGGGCGAGCTGAGGCGGACGCAGAGCGGCGCAGCCGACCGGCTGACCCGTACCGTGAACCACTACCTGATCAAGTCGTTCGAGCAACCGTGGCGAGCGTCCGAGCCGCTGATGAGCGGACTGTTCTGGATGGCGTCCGAGCCGAAGGCAGCTGCCGCGTACAGCAGGCGCTCCCCGACGGAGTCGCCGCCCGTGTCCATGTTCGAGCGGGCAGCAAACGTCGACGAGTTCAACCTGACCCTGGCGGCCGGCCGGATGGCGGAGCGGGGCGCCAGGGTACGGGTTCTGATCGTCCTGGCAGACGGAATGACCCGAGGCTCACTGGCGGCCCTCGAGGCCGCGGTACGGTCGGTGGAGTCGACAGGAACGACCGTGCTTGGCATCGGAATCGGCGACAACACCGTGGAGGAGGCCTACGCCAGGTCACAGGTCGTTGGAGAACCGACCGAGCTGACCCAGGCGATGGTCGAAGGGACGAGGGCCGCCCTGCGGCGCAGCCTGGCCCTCTGGGGATACGACGCCTGGTGGATCCGAGCCAGCAGGCAGCCGGCGAGGGAGGAGACACGTGCCTGAGACCGTCACGTTCACAGACCCGACCGAAGCGGGTCCGCCGATCGAGCTCGAGACCTTCGAGATGCCCCGAGACATTCCCGATCGGGAGATGCGGCTGCGCAAGATCCCCAAGCCGGATCCTCACTACGTCGACCTGGGCATGCTGTACAAGTTCGCGGGTGTCGAGCGCGTGCGGCGTGACTCAGGGGACGAGTTCGTTCCGCTGCATGTCGCGGTGCGAGGGCACATGGGCACGGGAAAGGACCACGACGTCGAGCAGTACGCGGCCTTGCTCGGGCTCCCCTACTACCGGATACCCCTGACCGGTGAGGTCCGAGACGTGACGCTCATCGGATCCACCCAGCTCCACGGCGACGGCAAGGGCGGAACCGAGAGCCGGTGGGAGGACGGCGAGATCACCCGCGCCCTGCGGGGACCCGGCATCGTGAGCCTCTCCGAGCTCAACGCGGCAGGCGCAGAGACCTTGTTCGCCCTCCATGGGCTCCTCGACCGGTACGCGGCTCTGGATCTCCCGACAGGAGAGACGGTCGCGCTGCGTGAGGACATCCGTCTCTTCGGGACGATGAACCCGACTGATCTCCGCGACTACGCGGGCACGCAGACCCTCAACAAGGCCTTCGCCGATCGCTGGGTCATCTGGGAGAAGGACTTTCCGACGTCTGCGCAGATCTCCGAGATGCTGCAACGGCGATACCCGACCCTTCGGGAGGAGTACGTGGAGGCCATCAGCAGGCTGGCGGTCGAGGTGAACGCGTCGTTCTCCGCTCGCGACGCGGGCGTCCGCGTCGAGACACCCCTGAGCCTGCGGGCCGTGCTGGACAGGATCCCAACCGGGCTCCGGATGTTCGCCGGCCAGGACGACCCGCTGAACTCGGCGTGGCGTGAGTTCGTCCTCCCCCACGTCGATCCGTTCGACCGTGACCACTACGAGACAGTGTGGAGTGCGGTGGTCAGGACGGGTCCCGCCTCTTCTCCTTTCGCGGCGTGACTCTTCAGCCGGACGCCTTCCAGTCCTCGGGAACCGGATACCCGGCGACGGCCAGGACGTAGTAGGCACCCCATCGCCCCACGTAGGGAAGGTCGCAGAGAGCCTTGCGTCTCTCGTCGAAGCCGTCGAGGCCGTTCAGCCAGCGACGTACCGAACCTTTGGTCGCACCCGCCTCCTCCAGCCGGGAGGCGGCCGTGATCACTGCCTCGATCTTGGCCCGGTTGGCGATCATTCCCTCCGCTGCCATGAGCCGGCCCACATGCCCGGTCCCGTATCGCGCCACCTTGCCGACGGAGAATCGCTCGAACGCTTCCCGTATCGCCCCCCATCGGGTCTCGACGGTCTGCCAGCGCAGCCCCGAAGCGAAGATGACACGGGCAACGAGGTCCAGGAACCCGTCACCGGTTCTCGGCGGCCGGACGGTCAAGTCAAACGGCATGCTTCCCCCTTTTCGTCTGTCCCCAACGTAGGGATCCCCTGTGACAGGAATGGAGGAGCACACGGACTAGGTTCTACGAGCCAGGACATGCCCCCGTACGAGCTAGGAGACCCGGAGCTGAACCGGATGATTCGCGCCCTCGTCGAGGCTGCCGGAGACGGCACGGACGCGGACCTCATCACGGAACTGATCACCACGGCCGTCAAGCTGCAGAGGGACGGCGCAGGCCGTGCAGAGCTCAAACTGATGAACACCGCCCTCAAGGAGATGCGCTACTCCAACCTGGTCTTCTCCAAGTACGAGGACATACCCAAGGTCACCGTGTTCGGATCGGCCAGAGCCACCCCAGACAGCCCTAACTACGAGCTGGCGGTCCGCTTCGCCGAGGAGATGGCAGGAAGGGGCTGGATGGTCGTGACAGGCGCCGGTCCCGGCATCATGCAGGCGGCCAACCAAGGGGCGGGGCCGGAGCGCTCGTTCGGCGTCAACATCCGTCTTCCTTTCGAAGCGGAGCCCAACCCCTACATCGACCGGGCCAGGCTCATCAACTTCAAGTACTTCTTCACCAGGAAGCTCGGCTTCGTGAAGGAGTCCCACGCCTTCGCGTTGCTCCCCGGGGGTTTCGGCACCATGGACGAAGGGTTCGAGCTGCTCACGCTCGTCCAGACGGGAAAGAGCGATCTCAACCCGATCGTCATGCTGGAAGCGCCTGGTGGGTCGTACTGGCAGACGTGGATCACGTTCGTTCAGCAGGACCTCCTCGGGAACGGCCTGATCAGCCCGCACGACGTGAACCTGTTCAAGATCACGAGCGACGTGAAGGAGGCGGCGGACGAGATCCTGCACTTCTATGCCAACTACCACTCCCAGCGGTATGTCGACGGTCGTCTGGTGTTGCGTCTCCTGCAAGAGCCTCCGCCTGAGACGGTGGAGGCGCTCAACGCCGAGTTCTCGGACATCCTGACCGAAGGGTCCATACGCCGGATCGAGGCAACGCCCGCCGAGGTGCGTGACGGAGACGCCCTGGAGTGCGCCAGGCTGGAGCTGTTCTTCAACCGAAAGGACTTCGGAAGGCTCAGGTTGCTGGTGAACAGGCTCAACGACCTCGTCAAGGCGGAACCCCAGGAGCTGCACCCTCCACCCAGTTTCACGCCCTGACTGGAGCCCTCGCAGGCCGCTACCATTGGGGGGTGCAGGAGATCCTCTCAGATCTGGTAGCGGAGCAGCAGGCACTGGATCAGTTTCTCCAGCGCGTGCCGATCCGGGACTGGAAGACTCCTATTCCCGGCAGGCGGTGGAACATCCAAGACACCGTCAGTTACCTCGCCCTCGGTGAGGAGCTTGCCCACACTGCGCTCGACGGCACCCCGCATCCGAGTCCCGACGGGCACTCCTACGACCTCCTCCGTGAAGCGAGCGCGGTTCGAGGACGAGCCATGCGTCCTCAGGACGTGATCGAGTGGTGGCGGCACGAGCGCGCCGCGGTCGTCGACGCACTGTCCAGGCTCGACGAGAACGACTCCGTGCTCTGGTTCGACGACAAGGTGGCCGCCAAGGCGTTCGCCAGCGCGCGCCTCGCTGACACCTGGTCACACGGGCTCGACATCCACGCCGCGATGAGTACCGACGTCGAGGAGACCCCGAGGATCCGCCACATTGCCTGGCTGGGATGGGAGACCCTGCCCGTTGCCTTCTCGAACGCGGGCGAGTCCTACACGGAGCCGGTTCGGGTCGAGGTGATCGGTGCCAACTACACCAAGTGGACCTTCGGCCCTGCTGACACCGACCAGCTGATCAAGGGCAGGGCAGAGGAGTGGTGTCGCTTGGTGGCCCGCCGCCTGGAAGCGAACCAGACGTCCCTTCAGGTGTTCGGCGACGTCGCCAGAAGGGCGCTCGAGGTCGCCAGGGCCGAGGTGTAGTGCAGCTTCGGCTGATCGGGATGGTCCACCTCGGGCCACTTCCCGGGGCCCCCCACTTCCAGGATCTCGAGGGAGTGCGCAGGAGAGCCGTCGAGGACGCTTCCACGCTCCACGAAGCGGGTTTCGACGCCATCTGCGTCGAGAACCACGGTGACGCTCCCTTCTTCGCCGAAGAGGTTCCTGCGGTCACCGTCTCGGCCATGACGAGTGTCGTCGCCTCCGTGATGGAGGAGGTGGGGATTCCCGTTGGTGTCAACGTTCTTCGCAACGATGCCATGGCTGCGCTGGCGATCGCCGCCGTCACGTCCGCCTCGTTCATTCGTGTGAACGTGCTCACCGGGATCATGTACACGGACCAGGGGATCATCCATGGAAAGGCGGCGGACGTGGCCAGGGCGAGGCGGGAGCTCGCTCCGTGGGTCGATGTGCTCGCAGATGTGTTCGTGAAGCACGCGGTCCCTCCGCCTGGCCTCACGTTCGAGCAGAGTGCAGCAGACACCTGGTGGCGAGGAGGCGCCCAGGCCCTCATCGTGACCGGATCTGTGACCGGTCAGCCCGCTGACCTGGCACATGTGCGCGCAGCCAAGAAGATCGTTCCCGAGGCCAGGGTGCTCGTGGGCTCTGGCGTGACGGTGGAGACCGTCGCCGAGATCCTCACGGAGGCGGACGGCGTGATCGTCGGTAGCGCCATCAAGGAGGATGGCCACGTGAACGGTCCTGTCAGCCTCCTGCGAGCTCGTGCGCTCGTCGAAGGAGCTGGAGCGTGAACGTCGCCGACGTTCACCTCTTCCGGCTGCCCACCGGCAGCGACCTCTACGACGAGATCACAGCGTATGCCCGCCTCCACGGCGTCCGCGCCGGCACGCTCACCTTCCTCGGAGCGGTACGTCGAGCATCTTTGCGATACTTCGACCAGGACGCCCGGGCATACGTCGACTTCGACCTCGATCGCCATCTCGAGATCCTCTCGGGCGTCGGCAATGTCTCGCTGCTCGAAGGGGAGCCCTTTCTCCATGCTCATGCCGTTTTCGGCGCCCGTGATGGAAAGGCCTTCGGTGGCCATCTCAACGTCGGCACCGAGGTCTTCGTCTGCGAGGTGACGCTCGGGGAACTGGAGGGCCATCCACCGGCCAGGGCGTTCGACGAGACGTGCGGGCTGTCTCTGTGGCCTGCGGCTCCTTCGTCTATCCCTCCACCCTGAGCCGGCGTCGCCGAGAGCCATCTCCTGCGGCACGACGCAGCTCGACCTCGGCCAACATCCTGAGTCGTGACCGCGAGCACCGATCGGGGCTCTCATGCCAAGTGGCTAGCGTTCCGCCCGATGACCTGGGGGCCCGGCCGCCACTTCGCCAACAGAGCCACCTTCGCCGGCGTGCGCGCCGTGAGCCCTGGCGACCACGCCGCCGACGTCGTCATCGTGGGCGCCCCCTTCGACTGGGGGACGACGTTCAGGCCAGGGGCTCGGTTCGGTCCCCGCGCCATCCGCAACGCCGATTACCTCTCTCCCGATGGAAGCAGGCCACACCTGCCGACAGGCATCGACCCACTC
>CAZKJJ010000157.1:0-5713 GCA_964553055.1 uncultured Acidimicrobiia bacterium | reverse complement strand
GCCGCCTGGGTCACCCAGAAGCTGCCGCGGGCGCCGTTCACGAACCTGAGCATCGCCGCCGCGTAGTCATGCGTCAGACGGTTCGGAACGATCGCTCCTACCTCGGCGGCCACCTCTGAGACCTCAGTCCCTGTGATGAACCTCACCAGATGATGAGCATGGGTGCCGATATCGCCCATCACGAGCGAAGGCCCGCCGCGGACTGGGTCGTAACGCCAGGGGAGCCCTTCGGCCGGATCGGGGTCATCCTCGCCTGCCTTGCCTCCCTGCACGTACGAGACCTGAACCAGCCGGATCTCGCCCAGCTGACCGGCCTCGACCATCGCTTTCGCCTGGCGCACCATCGGATAGCCGCTGTAGTTGTGGGTGAGGCACAGCACCAGTCCGGTCTGGTGGACCCGTGCCACGAGGTCCAAGGCCTCCTCGAGGGAGTTGGTCAGCGGCTTGTCCACAATGACGTCGAACCCGTGGTCGAGGGCTGCTGCGGCGTACCGATGGTGGCTGTCGTTGGGGGTCATGATCGCCACCGCCTCGGCGCCGTCTTCCCTGGCGGTCTCTGCTTCGAGCATCTCGAGCGCCTCGCCGTACGCCCTGCCCAGCCCGATGGCGTCGCCTGCTGAGCGGGAGCGGTCGGGATCCGAAGACAGGGCGCCGGCTACCAGCTCAAACCGGTCATCCAACCTCGCGGCCGTTCGGTGCATCGCACCGATGAAGCTGTCAGGACCTCCTCCGATCACAGCCAAGCGAAGACGTCTGCCGAGCATGTCGATCACCGGATTCGTGCTCATCCACCGCACCGCGGTCTCAGGGAAGGTCGAGGGTATCGACGATGAGCCACTGGCCGCCTTCCTGTTGCAGGACGAACACCGAGGCCAACGGGGAGACGGTCCTGCTCTCCTCGTCTCCGTTCTCCGAGTAGAGAACCTCCTCGACCGTGCCCCTCGCCTCCAACCCCAGGCTTGGCCCAGCCTGCCTGTCTTCTGAGAAGTGGACACCGAGGGCAAGGGAATCGAATCGGTAGTTCAGGTCGGCCCGTTTCTCTGCGGCGGTCGCTTCCTCGATCTTCCTCTGTAGGTCGATGAGGCGCTGCCCCGAGTCCGCGCCCCGCAGCAGGCTCTGGTCCCGGCGCAACAGCGCCTGGCTCTCGACCTCGAGGTTTCGGGCCAACACCAGGCCCAACGCGGCAGCCCCGCCATCGTTGAGATCGGTGTTCAGGGCCAGCACCTCCGGCCTCACCGTGACCTCGGGAAGGGCGGAGGGGTCTACCTCTACGTCCATCTGGAAGGCTTCAGCGTCCGATGCCGGCTGCGCCTCCTCACGAGCAGGCAAGCCCGCAAAGCCGATCGCGGCCGCTGTCAGGGCGAGGGCGGAGCCCATCACAGCCCCACGTCGAAAGATCTGCCAGGGTGCAGAGCCGCCGGTGTAAGCCGCCAGCTCGAGCCATCCCGACCGCTCGAGTCGGTCGAATAGCGCTCGCAGCGGGCTCATGAGTACCAAGCCGCCCAACAGGGCCACCTTCGCACCGAACTCCGTGCTCTGGGGCGCGATCAGCAACGTGGAGAGCAGAGCCAGACACACTGCGAAGGCGATCCTGGCCCGCGTGCCTCGGGGGATCGTGCGCGGGTCGGTGATCATGAAGAAGAGGAAGACCAGGATCTCGGGCGAGACGATCACCACCCACCAGAACTCGGAACCACACACGGGCGTCAGCGACCAGGTGGCCGTGATGCAGTGCCCGGAGGCGGCCAATAGCCCAATGCCTGCGGTCAGCGTCAGCCAGAAGGCGACGGCCATGGCCAGGAGGCCAAGTCTGGCGGTGATCAGCAGCCCGCCGACCAGGATGACGACGTAGGCGAGCGCCATCCACGCGTCGAGCGGCCCCCACCAGAAGTCGAGCGGCTCGACCACTGAGCTCCCCAGCACCAGGAAGGCGACCACCAGCCCCACGTTCGAGGGGTTGAACAGGTGCTCCCCGCGGTACCGAACCACGTACTTCGTGGCGATCGACAGAGCCGCGACCAGAGCGAAGAGATACCAACCCTTCCAGGCCCAGTGGTCGCCCGGCTGGGCTTCGGTCAGTCGCAGGATCAACGCCACGCCGCTGCCGGTGAGCATGGCACTGGCGGGCCACACCAGCCGCCCGGTTCTCCGAAGCGTCAAGGCCACCTCGATGACCGCGCAGGTCAGGATCGCCACGACGATCTGCGGTACAGAGACCCGGAATCCCAGGGCGACCTGGCCGAGCACGTGGATGGTGACGATGACCGCCGCCAGGTGCAGCCGTGGATCCCTGAGGCTGGGCAGGACGATCGGGTACCGCTTCTGGCCGACTCGAAGGATCGGGAGATCGGCAGTCGTCACGTTCACGAGAGCGAGATCCGAAGGATCCTGCATGGTACCGGCCGGCTCGGAGGGGTGTCTGGGCTCACCTGCATGAGCTCATCCCGGACCGGGACTCAGAGCGCTCCGGTTCGCCTGTCGTGCGAGCCTGTCGGTCCGCCGGACGTGAGATCAACTCCGATCGCTGCGCCGGTCTACGTAGGCCGCGCGAGACAGAGAGGCTCCTCCCCCCGACTGACGAAGTACGTGGGACGGTCGACACACTGCTCGGCACGCTTCGCATGTTGCCCTGCAGGATCGATCGCCCTGCCCTCTAGATCGACCGCCCTCCGTAGGGTTCTCAGGACATGACCCGCGTGACCGGCGTTGTCATCATGAGCTTCGTTGAGACCATCAAGACGACCTGCCGGCTGCCCGACCGGGCGCCGAGGTGAGCGGCGACTACCAGGTGATCGTGGTCGGGGGCGGCCCAGTCGGTATGGGGCTGGCCATCGACCTGGGGCTGCGTGGCGTCACCTGCGCACTCGTCGAACAGGAAGCCACCGTGCACCGCATTCCCAAAGGCCAGAACCTCACCCAGCGGTCGATGGAGCACTTCCGCACTTGGGGCATCGAAGACGACGTGCGAGCGGCAAGAGTGATGCCCATCGGCTATCCCACAGGCGGGGTCACCGCCTACGGCTCGCTGATGGGACCGTACTCCTACCGGTGGTACCGACGTGATCAGGTGGGCTCCTACTACTTCGCCGCCAACGAACGACTGCCCCAGTATCTGACGGAGGCCGTCCTCCGAGAACGAGTGGGGACGCTGCCGGAGATCGAAGCGTTCTTCGGGTGGACCGCCACCGAGCTGGCCGAACCCGCCGAGGTGACGATCGAAGCAGCCGGCGGCCGACGGAGGCTCAGGGGCGAGTACGTGGTGGGCTGCGACGGCAGCCACTCCTTCATCCGCCGGGCCGTCGGGATCGGTGAGGAGCGACGAGATCACGACCGCCGGATGGTGCTCATCGTGTTCCGCTCGCGTGAGCTCCACGACCTCTTGGGACGCTTCGAAGACGCCTCCTTCTTCAACGTGCTGCACCCTTCGCTCGGCGGGTACTGGCGCTTCCTGGGGAGGGTCGACGTCGGGGAGGGCTGGTTCTTCCACGCTCCCGTCCCTGCGGGCACGACCTCTGAGAACTACGACTTCCCCGGCCTGCTCCGCGAGGCGGTTGGCGCCAACTTCGCCGTCGACCTCGACCATGTCGGGTTCTGGGACCTGAGGGTCACCATCGCCGAGCGTTACCGAAGGGGCAGGGTGTTCATAGCGGGAGACGCCGCCCACAGCCACCCGCCCTACGGCGGCTACGGGATCAACACGGGGCTCGAGGACGCCCGGAACCTGGCGTGGAAGCTGGCCGCGGTATTCGATGGATGGGCACCCGAAGGGCTGCTCGCAACCTACGACGAGGAGCGCAGGCCGGTGTTCGCCTCTACCGCCTCGGACTTCATCGAGAGGTTCATCTCCGAGGACCGCGCCTTCCTCGAGCGATTCGACCCCGCCCGTGACGCCGCCGCCTTCGAGGCGGCCTGGCAGGCACGGACGGAAGGATCGAACGCCGGGGTCCAGGACTTCGAGCCTCACTACGAGGGCTCCTCGATCGTTCTCGGCCCTGTAGGCGCGGTAACGAGCGCCAAGGGATCTCACGAGCTCACCGCACGGCCAGGGCACCATCTGCCTCCGGTTCCGCTCTCAGGAAGCAGTGATCTCTTCGATGGGCTCGGCGCCGGCTTCTGCCTCATCGCGCTGAACATCGACGATGCGACCGTCGGGAGGTTCATCGCCGCGGCCGACTCGATGGACATCCCGCTGGCGGTGGTCCGGGACTCCTTCGACGGGGGCAGGCAGGCCTATGGGTCGCCACTCGTCCTGGTCAGGCCCGACCACTACGTGGCGTGGGCAGGGAGCGACGGAAGGCGGGCGAGCCAGGTCCTCGCCAAGGCGGTCGGCCATGTGAGCTAGGCGCCCTGGCTCACATAGCCGAGGGTACTGTCCCCGCGTGGACCTGAGAGACAAGACCGTGCTCGTGACCGGTGCAGCCTCCGGGATCGGAAGGGCCACGGCCGCAGAGATTCGGCGCCGAGGCGCCGTCGTGATCGGAGTCGACCGTAACCCGTGCACCGAGGTCGATGCCTTCTTCGAGGCCGACCTCTCGGATCCGACCTCCATCGACGAGCTGATAGCGGCGCTCCCTACCGGCGCTGACGGGCTGTGCAACATCGCGGGCGTCGCCCCGACAGAACCCGCAGACGTGGTGCTCAAGGTCAACACCCTGGGTCTGCGGCGTCTCGCTCTCGGATTGGTGCCGAAGCTCGCCGACGGAGCGTCGATCGTCAACATGGCTTCCATGGCTGCCAACGGCTGGAGGGACCACCTCGATCAGATCGAGGAGCTCCTCAGCGTCGGCTGGGAAGGCCTCGCCGGCTTCGTCGCCGAGCACCGGCTGGAGGGCACCGCCCGCAGCTACTTCCTGTCCAAGGAGGCGGTGGTGGTCTGGACGATGCAGAGCCGTTGGACGTGGCGCGACCGTGGGATTCGGATGAACGCAGTCAGCCCGGGCCCGATCGAGACCCCGATCCTCTCCGACTTCGTCGAGATGCTCGGCGACCGCGCTCAGGAGAGCCTGCGCAACCTGGACCGCATGGGCCAGCCGGAGGACGTCGCTCCGGTCGTAGCGTTTCTGCTCTCGGACGAGGCTGGGTGGTTCCGTGGGGCCAACTTGACCCCGGACGGCGGCATGGGAGCCCACCTGGCGTTGAAGCCATACGGGCTGGCCTGATTCCTGTGACGCCGCCTGCTCCTTCGTGCCGAGCAGATGGGTGCATGTAGCCCTCCTCTGCGGAACCGGATCAGCCAACGCGGAGTGGATCTGGTGATCATCGCGAAGTCGGCGCGGACGGAAGCTGTGCGGCGATCGCAGGGCGTCGCTGGGTACGATGCTCGGCGATGACGGTATTCCTCGACCACACGATCCTCGAGGTGACCGATCTCGCCGAATCGGTGGCCTTCTACCGAGACGTGGTCGGCTTGGAGCATCGCGGTCCCAGTGGGTCATTCGAGGTGATGCTCATCACGCCAGACTTGGCGCTGGATCTGTGGCAGCAGCCCGAACCGGCATCACGACACTTGGCGATCGGTATGGATCGTGCGACGTTCGAAGCGACCTTCGACCGCATCAAGGCAAGCGGCACACCGTATGGCAACGGTCCTTCGACATCGGCCAACATGCGCGGCCCTGGCCGGTCCAGCGGGGTCCACGGAGCGACCGACTCGGTGTACTTCCGTGACCTCGATGGCCATCTCCTCGAGATCCTCACCTACGACGAGGCCTAG
>CAZKJJ010000156.1:0-5743 GCA_964553055.1 uncultured Acidimicrobiia bacterium | reverse complement strand
CTGCAATGGGCGGATCACGGCACGCTCGACTTCATCGAGTCGCTGCTCAACTGGTCTCGTTCGTTCCCCATCTACGTCGTGACGCTCGCCAGGCCCGAGCTGATGACGAGGCGGGAGAACTGGGGGGCAGGTCAACGGGGGTTCACTGCGCTCCACCTCGAGCCTCTTTCCTCTGATGAGATGCGAGCACTCCTGGCAGGGATGGCCCCCGGGCTGCCAGAGGATCTGACCTCGCAGATCCTCGTCAGGGCCGAGGGTGTCCCGCTCTACGCCGTCGAGACCGTGCGGATGCTGATAGGACAAGGCCACCTCGTCCACGTGGAGACCGGCTATCGCCTGGAAGGCGAGATGCCGGAGCTGGCCGTGCCAGAGACGCTGCACGCCTTGGTTGCTGCTCGCCTCGACACGCTGCACCCTGAGGACCGCCAGCTACTTCAGAAGGCTTCTGTGCTCGGTCAGAGCTTCACCGTCAAGGCACTGGCTGACCTCGCTGCGCTCCCGCCAGGGGAGGTGGAAGAGCGACTCGATCCCCTGGTCCGCCGTGAGATCCTGACCATCGACTCGGACCCACGATCACCCGAGCGGGGCCAATACCAGTTCGTACAGGCCGTCATCAGGGAGGTCGCCTATTCCAGCCTGGCCAGAAGTGAGCGAAGCGCTCTTCACATAGGTGTCGCTGAGCGGCTCGAGGGAATGGGGGACGAAGAGCTGGCTGGCGTGATCGCCTCGCACTATCTGGACGCCTACGAAGCTGTCATCGACCAGCAGGACGCATCCGAGCTGGCCACCAAAACGCTTCAGGCTCTCGAGTCGGCGGCGGTCAGAGCTACCGAGCTCGGTTCCCACACCCAGGCGGTCGGATTCCTGGAACAGGCGATGGGTGTCTCCGAAGACCCTTTGGTGCTCTCGTCGATCTCGTGTCGGGCTGCCGACTCTGCGGCCTTGGCCGGTGAGACGGCGAAAGCGGAGGCCCACTATCGAACTGCTCTCGGCTATGCCAGGCGCCACGCTGACAGGCAGTCCGAGCTGGAGGCCGCCAACGGCCTCGCCGCTGTCCTCCTCATGGAGTCGCAGGTCAACGCAGCGATCGATCTGCTGAACGATGTGCTGGCCCACCAGGACGATGAGACGACCGCCGCGCTCGTGGCGGTCCATTCCCAGCTCGCCAGGGCTCATGCGTTTCACGATGACGGGGATCGGGCGTTGAGCCTCATCGAGACTGCCCTTGCGGAGGCAGCCCGGCTCGATCTGGAGGACGTCATTGCCGATGCTCTGATCACCAAAGGCTGGGCGCTCGCGCTCAACGACCGGCCGGCGGAAGCCCTGGCGATCACTGAGGGGGCGATGTCGTTCGCGAACCGCCAAGGGTTGTCACGCATCGACATGCGGGCTCGCAACAACATCGCCGCCTACGCAGGCTGGGCGGACCCCGCTTGGGCCTTACAGGTGGTGCTGGCCGGTTTCGATGAGGCAACGCGTATAGGCAACATCGATGACCGAGCCACTCTTGGAGCCAAGGCCGCCGGGGGAGCCTTCGAGACGGGCGACTGGGACCTCTGCCAAGAGCTCATCGACGACCTCTCCGAGTCCGCCATGGGATGGTTCGCCTACGCGCAAGTCCGAACGACGCTCGCCACACTCGTCGCCCTGCGGGGAGATCCTGCTGCTGGCACCGCGATCCTCGGCGAGATCGAGCCCCGGTTGCGTGAATCGTCGTCGCCCCAGGACATGATTGGCTACTACCACACACGCATGTGGGTCGCGCTCGCTGGGGGCGACCTGGAAGGGGCTCGACGGCATGCCGCCCATTTCTTCGAGCTGTCGTTCTTGGGGTGGGAGTACGTCTCGACCGTCGTGGCGTTTCAGCCTGCGATCTGGCTCAGCGATGCCTCTGGCCTTGGCGAGCTGATCGAGAGGGGCGAACGACTCCGGGTCGGAGCCCCGCGCTTCAAGTCTTGGATGGTCGCGGCCAAAGCGGCGCTGGCTGCTCTGCAGAACAAGCGAGAGGACGCCGCAGCCGAATTCGTGCTTGCCGCCGAACGCTTCCGCGACCTGTCGATCGAACCGGACATCGCGCTCTGCCAGTTGAACCGGGTGATGGTGCTCGGACAGGACGACGAGGAAGGAAGAGCGGCAGCCGAGGAGGCGAGGCGGATCTACGAGAAGCTGAGCGCCGAAGCGTTCCTCAGGAAGCTCGACGAGCTCTAATTCCTGTCAATCTCAGACCCCTATACGGGGTCTGAGATTGACACGAACGTCAGGAGGAACTCAGCGGCCGCCCGTCAGGGCCTGCCACCACCGAGCGAGGAAGAACGCCTTGCCTGGCTTGGGAAGCCCACCGAGAACCGCGGTCTGCATGTCGAGCGGGGCGTCCGTCACCAGGGCGTACCCCCCGTCTGGGGTGTCCCACACCAACACGGCCTGGCCAGGAAAGAAGGCCCGCTGGTACTCGTAGCCTTCGATCTCCACAGGGTCGAGGCCCTGGAGCTCGGGTATCTCCAGGGGTGAGTCCGAACGGACCAGCGTGAAGGAGAAGACACCGTCCGAGTAGTAGCCGACGATCGTGTCGGCGGTCCCCGAGTAGACATCCACCCTGGTGAATCCGCCTGCGGACTCCGGCAACTCTCTCTCGTCGAGGAAGCCTTCGTACGCGACCAGTTGTGTCCGCTCCGCACTCGCCATCGAGGCGACGTCCATCAGCGGCGGGCCTTCCACGAAGGAGATGAATTCGCTGATGCAGTACGTGGAACCCTCTGCATTGAACGTCTCCGTTCGCAGCACCGCCCCCGTCGAGGCATCGAACCCGAGACTCACCCGCAGCAGCCTCCCCTCGAGCACCTGAACCGCAGTGATCCTCCTGCCGAGCTCCCTGGCCACCCCCGAGATGATGAGCGTGTACCGCTCAGCCCTGTCAGGAGAGCCGGCCGCCGTCACGATGGCCACCCTCGAGTAGTCGCCCTGTCGATCCCCGTACTCGCCCTTCTTGGCGATCACCTCGGAGTCAGCGGTCTTGGCCCTGATCACCGCCACGCCTTCCGACTGCTTGATGTCGGTGATCTGGCTCACCACGCCGTCTGGGGTCTCGCAATGCACGAACTTCGTCCCTGAGAACTCGGCCTCAGCTGCCCTGTCGAAGAGATCGTCGAGCTCGTCCGCCAGCGCAGGCGCGCTCAACGCCAGAAGGCCAAGCGTGGCCGTCCCCAACACGAGCGCTCTCCTCACTCCAGTCCCTCCACCATGACGGGAGCCACGTCGATCGGCGTGAAGGTCCTCTCGAGCGAGTCCCTCGCTCGGAACTGATTGGCGAGGTCGTCGATGGGCAGCTGCACGCCTGCAGGCGAGGGTGCCAAGGCTGTCGCCAGCCCGACCAGCACGACCAGCGCAGCAGCTGCCGCGGCAGCCCATGCGAGAGGCCGCCTGACCAGCGGAATGACCTCGGCCACTTCGAGCTCAGGAACCAGGCCTGAGGGAACCTCGGCGATCGGCATCGACCGAACCGCCATGCGCGCCTGGTGGACGTCTTCGAGCTCAGACCGACACGTGGCGCACCCAGGGAGGTGATCCGCCACCTTCGCTTCCTCAGGGCCAGTCAGCTCGCCATCGAGGTAGGCCGAGAGCAGCTCTCCCAGATGGCTCACGCGAGCTTCTCCTTCAACATCCTGCGTCCCCTGTGGATGCGACTCCTGACCGTCCCGACCGGAACCGCGACGGCAGAGGCGATCTCCTCGTAGCTGAGACCGACGATGTCGCACAGCACCACACACTCGCGGAAGTCATAGGGAAGCGAGAGCAAGGCCTTCTGGATCTCCTCGCCGATCCTGATTCTGGCCAGGATCTCCTCCGGTGCCGGTGTCGAACCCAGGTACGCCCGGTCCAAGTCCTCGGGCAGCGGTGAGGTGGGCCTCCGCTGTTTCCGCCTGACGTCGTCGAGGAACGCGTTTCGGGTGATTCTCCAGAGCCAGCCTTCGAAGGAGCCTGGCTGGTAGTCAGGAAGGCCGCGCCTGACCCTGAGCAGCACCTCCTGGACCAAATCGGCCGCGTCGTCTGGGTTGCCGGTGAGCCGGTAGGCGAAGTTGTAGATCTTCCGGCCATACGTACGCGCGACCTCTTCCCACGTGAGGGGGATGCCTTCTGTCACGAGGCTCCAGTTGACACAACGAGCCTCGGGCTCGTCGCGTTCCTACGAATCGGACGCTTCCTCTGGGGGCTCAGACTCGGTCGTGCCCTCCTGGACACCCTTGCGAAACTCCTTGGCGGACTGACCGAGCGAGCGGGCCAGGCCCGGGAGCTTGCGGGCGCCGAACAGGAGGAGAATGACCACGAGGATGATGATCAGCTCCGGTCCGCTGATACGTCCTCCGAACATACGGCCAGCATAGCCCTCTCGGGCTCACTGCCCGACGAGCCGAGTCCGGGAACGCGCTGCTACTCCGAGGACCCCGCAGCTATGCCTTCCGTGAGAGGGTGGGCAGGCGGGAGGCCGGTCACGTCCCCGGTTGCGATCAACCCAGCGCCATCGCGTCCAAGAACTTCTGCAGGCGCTCCCTGGTGATGAAACGCACGCGCGGATCGCGGCGCTCCCGCTCGTAGATCTCGAACGGCCCGTACTTGTCCGTCACGAGCAGTGCCCGAGCGCTTCCTGAGGACTGGGCTTCGATGACGAAGCGCTGGATCGTCTCCGAGTCGAGCTCGGGATGATCTCCTTCGCGATGAGGCACGACTCGCAGGAACGTCTTCACGCCCTCCTTCTCGGCGACGTAGCTGCCGTCTCCTGCAGGCGAGAGCGTGTAATCGAAGAGCTCCAGCGTGCTGATCACGAGCTCTCCCGCGGTCATCCTCTCTGGGTCGACCCCGACTGTTCTCAGCCCTACCTCGACCGCCTTCGGCACCTTCAGCTCCGCTCCCAGGGGACCGAGCTCGTCTGGCCTTCCGGTGGTGACCAGGCCAGGTGGATGGACCAGCTCCTCCTCGAGCTTCTCGCCAAGCGGGTCGAAACCGATCTTCCCCAGATGGATCATCGAGGGCATCGTCGGAGGCGGAGGGAGCACACCTGGCTCCTCCAGGGTGATCTGGCCCACAACCCTGGGCTCGCCCGTGGTCCCTGCCAGTGCCACCACCCTGTGCACATCCGAAATGGGAAGGGTGTGCCGCTTCTCCCGGACGACCTCGACGGCCTCCTGGATGAGCAGCTCCTTCAGCACGTCGTCGATCTCGCCCTGAGCGAGCGGCACCGCAAAGGTGACCAATGCATCCTCGCCTCGACAATGGAAGGCGACCACTTTCGGGCTCGGATGTGTGACGTCCGGAAGCTCTTGGGGCTTGGCCTCCTCGGTCATGGCACGCTTGGCGACGCGGCTCCTCGAACGAGCCACCCACCACACGGCGAAGATGACAGCGGCCAGGACTACCAGGACGATTCCAGCGTCACCCACGTTCCCTCCAGGCAACTGTCACGAGCTTACCGGGACGGGCGATCCTCGGAACCAGGCTCAGGAGGCGCGCCTCCTCGCCGCCTCGATGGCCCGCTGCTTGCGGATCTTCCGCCGCTCCCGCTCGGAGAGGCCGCCCCAGATCCCGAACTTCTCGCTGTGCCGCAGGGCGAACTCGAGACATTCGATGCGCACTTCACACTCCCGACAGATCGCCTTGGCTTGGCGAGTCGAAGCGCCTCTCTCCGGGAAGAAGAGGTCGGCGTCGGCTCCACTACAGCTCGCCTTGTCCTGCCACGACAGGTCATCGATCG
>CAZKJJ010000155.1:0-5788 GCA_964553055.1 uncultured Acidimicrobiia bacterium | reverse complement strand
AGTCCTGGTAGTAGGGGAGCGAGCGGACCTGACCAGGATGCGACTCAGGGATCTTCCTCCTGCCACCGAGCACCTCGGGACGATGGAGCTGCCTGCGCCCTATCGGCCGCGCTCGCCTGGATATCGGATGCAGCTCAGCGAGTCACTGGCTCGCTTCCGGGCGACCGAGCATCTCCGGATGAGCGGCGCACCGTCTGTTGTCTCTCACCCCGTCCACGCGTGTCCCGACCGGAGCAAGCACCTCATTGCCGCGGACCGAGCCAGGAGCCTCGCGCGCGAGCTCGCAAGGCTCGAGCGGGCCCTCTCGGAGTCCGAGGGGGGACTCCTGGCCGAGTTCCAGGCGATCAGGAGCGTTCTCGACGCGTGGGGGTACACCGAAGGGTGGCGCCTGACCAGCAAGGGGACGATCCTGCGCTCGATCTACAGCGAGCGGGATCTCATCGTGACCGAGGCCATTCAGCGCCGGCTCACCGACGGCCTCGAGCCTCCCGAGCTCGCAGCGCTCTTCTCGGCCGTCGTCTACGAGCCGAGGCGTGAGGCGCTTACGGGAACATGGCCGACGGCGGCCGTGGCTCGCGCTGGCAGGCGAATGGTCGCGATCGCCGCGGAGCTCGCCGAGCTGGAGCGGGCCTTCGGACTCACGGTCACCCGCGCGCCCGATCCTGGCATTGCAGAGTTGGTGCATGCCTGGGCACTCGGGGCTCACCTGGAGGAGCTCCTGGCACCAGACGACGTGGCCGCCGGCGACTTCGTGCGAACAGCAAGACAGCTCATCGATGTGCTCCGTCAGGTCCGTGACGTCTCGCGGCAGCTCCAAGGCCCCATGAGCAGGACGATCGAGCTCATCGACCGCAACGTCGTCGCCGCTTCCGGAAGGCCGTGAAGACCTGGACCGTCTTCGCTCCCTCCTCAGAGCACCGTGTCATCTTCAGGGCTCTCAGGGATGGTTCGATCAAGGTCCGGGAGACCCTTGCATACCGCTCGATGGATGAGCTCCGCTCGCTCGTCCGGTCTGTACCCGCCCTGGAGGCTCTAGCCGTTGCTGGAGGCGACAGGGCCTTCTCGGCTGTGGTCGACACGATCATGCTGCTGAGGGCACAAGACCGTCCTGTGCTTGGACTGCTCCCGTCGCGTGAGGGCTCGGACTTCGCCAGGATCTTCGGCATCGGTGACCTCGAGGAGGCGGTCCAGCACCTGGGGAGTACCGGGGTCTATCAGACGGACGTAGGGGCGATCGAAGGAACCTGGGGTCGGCGGCACTTCCTGAACGCCGCGAGTGTGGGAGCCGCAGCAGGAAGGCTGTCCGCTCGGAACGACGTGACTGTCATCACGCCGAAGCGGACATACGACGTGACCGCCACGGCTGTGCTGTTCTGCAACGGCGAGTTCGCGGGAGGGCTGAGGATCGCGCCACGGGCTACGGTCGTCGACGGGGAGTTGGATGTGCAGATCTGGGACGTCGACAGGGCGGACCGCAGGGCATTCCTCGCCGCGGCCGCGACGGGTGCCCATGTCAAGGACTGCAGGGTTCGCAGGACCAGCACGCCCAGCTTCAGGCTCGAGACCCGGCGGCCCTGGAAGGTCTACGCAGACGGCGAGCTCGTCGGCGCCACACCGGTCTCGGGCTTCGCCGTCAGAGAGGCAGTACCCATAAAAATCTGAAAGATGGAATGAATTCCCGCCAAGCGGGGTATATATACTCCCGCCGCCCCCTGGCGTAGGGCACCACGGGAGGTCTCCGCCATGACCGACGAGGATTTTGATCTCGAAGACGAGGACTTCGACCCTGACGAGATCGAGGAAGACGAGGACCTCACCTCGGAGGACCTCGAAGCAGACGATCTCGAAGAAGACACCGCTGACGAAGCGGATGACCTCGAGACGGACGAAGAGGACGAAGAGGACGAAGACGGCGGAGAAGCCGCGCTCGACGAGCTCGCCGAAGAGGAGCTCGAGCTTCTCGACGAGGAAGAAGAGACAGACCTGCCTGTCAACGAGGCAGCCGAGCTCCGTGCGATACGAAGGGAAGAGCTCACCATGGACGTGGAGGCACAGGCCATTCGGGGGGACGAGTTCGTGTGCAGCGTGTGCTTCCTCGTCAAACGCAGCAGTCAGCTTGCCAACAGGCGCAAGGTGATCTGCAATGACTGCGCAGCCTGAAGCGCTCGTCGTCGTTCCGACCTACAACGAGCGCCAGAACATCTCGGGGATCGTTTCAGGCATCCGGGCCTTGGGGTTCGAGGTGCTGATCGTCGATGACTCCTCTCCCGACGGCACTGGCGAGATGGCAGAGGAGATCGCGTCCACCGATCCGGGCGTCCGCGTCCTGCACCGCGCCGAGAAGGCAGGTCTTGGAGCCGCCTACGCCGAGGCATTCCGGGTCGCCCTCGAGTGGCGCGAGGCCGGCGTCATCTGTCAGATGGACGCCGATTTCTCCCACGACCCGGCGGACCTGCCCAGGTTGGTGAGGGCGGTCACGGAAGGGGCAGACGTCGCGGTGGGGAGCCGCTACGTGCCAGGGGGCGGATCTCCAGACTGGCCCTGGTATCGCAAGTCCATCTCCCTGGGGGGCAACCTCTACGCAAGGTGGGCGCTCGGCCTTCCGATCCGCGATGCCACAGGTGGGTTTCGGGCATTCCGAGCGGGTGCCCTCGCCAGACTCGATCCGAGCAGCGCGGAAGCATCAGGGTACGCCTTCCAGGTCGAGATGATTCTCAGGGCCGCGAGCCACGATTTGAGTATCGTCGAGGTACCGATCACGTTCCGGGATCGCAGCTGGGGAAGCTCGAAGATGGGCTGGCGCATCGTCGCAGAGGCCATGTGGCTGGTAACGGTGTGGGGGATTCGTAGAGTCACCCGTCGCTAGGGTTCCCCGACCGGGAGGTGTGATGGAGCCGAAGGCTCGTCCGGCTACGGCTGCCGATGTTCCTGAGCTGGTGCGGATGTACCGTCTGCTGTCAGCCGAGATGATGGCGCTGCATACGATGTGGACCGCGGCGGACGGGCTTCCAGAGCCGGTCGATGAGGCTTTCACGGAGGCGCTCGATGACCGGGACACGCTGGTGTACGTCGGTGAGCTCGAAGGGAGTCCGTTGGGCTTCGTGGTTGCCAGGTTGGAACCGCTCCTACCCCACGCACAGGGTCGGGTCGGCGCCATCAGGCTGGTGTTCACCGAGCAGGACGCACGAGAGGTCGGACTCGGGGCCGAGATGCTCTCGGCGGTGCTCGATGAACTGCGCAGGCGAGGCTTGGCGTTGTTCGACGCCTACGTCCTTCCAGGGCACCGGCTCGCCAAGAACTTCTTCGAAGCTGCCGGCTTCTCAGCGCGTTCGATCGTGATGCATCACGACGATCGGGACCTCTGATGGGCCCGAGCCCAACTCCTGGCGTGGGTGCGGTCATCCGCGAAGAAGACAGGATCCTCCTCGTCCTCAGAGGTGGCGGCGCAGGGGCCGGCCTTTGGGCCGTGCCAGGCGGCAGGTCCATGTTCGGTGAGCGACTGCGTGAGGCCGTTGCCCGAGAGACCAGAGAAGAGACAGGCCTCGAAGTCGATGTCGGTGATGTGGTGTGGGTGGGCGACGCTATCGGGCCTGGCAGCCCTCCTGGTTGGCACTACGTGCTCGTCGACTTCGCGGTCACTGTGACCGGAGGCACTCCTCGGGCAGGTGACGACGCAACGGACCTCCGGTGGGTGACGTTCGACGAGGCGCGGGCCATGCCCTTGACTGAGACCATGTACGAGCTGCTGGATGCCCTCGATGGCTGACGCCCTCCCTCCTGCCGAGCGCCCGTTCGTCAGCCGTAGATACGAGACCCACGAGCTACCTCCAACGCCGCAGCGCTCGTATCGGATCCCTGCGAGCGGATGGACTCGGGCTCCCGATGAGCTCCTGCAACTGGGGGAGGAGCTCGGAGAACCGGTCGAGTACAAGCGGCGAATCGGTGAGTTCCTGCTGTGGCGAGCAGGACCTCCCGTTGGCGACGCCTGGTACCTGGCGATCTCCGCCCGCGACCTGTCCGAGAGGTACCGATTCCGACTGCACGGGCGCACCGGGGAAGGAATCGGGCCGGACGGCAAGCGTCATCAGCGCTTCAGGAGTTGGAAAGAGTCTCTCCTGGCGGCCGGAGGGGATGGAGGTCGCGATGCATGAGCCAAGCGAGGGGGAGGTCGCGGAGCTGCTCTCCGCCCTGATCAGGAACGCCTGCGTCAACGAGGGAACCAGGGACAGCGGCCACGAGACCCGATCCGTCGAGACGCTCCAGAGCTACCTCGGTGAGCCTGGCAACGTGTACTCGTTCGTCGAAGGGCGCGGCAACATCATCTACCGACTCCCGGGGACCGTCTCGGGCGCGCCCTCCCTCGGGCTGATGGGGCACCTGGACGTGGTTCCCGTCACCCAGAGCGCCTGGAGCAGGGACCCGTTCGCGGGGGAGGTCCACGAGGGGGACGTGTGGGGGAGAGGTGCCGTCGACATGCTGAACATGACGTCTGCGATGGCTGCCGTGTTCAAGCGCTACTTGGATGGGAGCCTGCCCCCCCTGCCTGGTGACCTGCTGTTCATGGGCGTTGCGGACGAAGAGGCGGGCGCCCGTTTCGGCGTCGAGATGCTCTTCGAACGGCATGCAGACGAGATCGCCTGTGACTATCTCCTGACCGAGGTCCCTCTCCCTGCCTTGCATGGCGCCACAGGGACCGTCTACCCCGTCCAAGTCGGCGAGAAGGGGCCTTACTGGAGGATCCTCCGGTCGTCAGGCACCCCTGGCCACGGCAGCCAGCCCTATCTGTCGCGCAACGCCCTCCTGCCGTTGGCGAGAGCGGCTGAGCGCATGGCGCACGAGCCTTCGCCCGTCGAGATCACAGATGTGTGGCGATCGTTCGTCGAGGCCATGGACTTGGGTGAGCTCGGGGCACGGTTGACAGATCCTGATCAGGTCGACGAGGCGCTCGAAGAGCTGGCCGACCTCTCGCAGGGCTTGGCCCGTTACGCGCACGCGTGCACGCATCTCACGCTCAGCCCGAACCTCATGCGAGCGGGTTCGAAAGCCAACGTCATTCCAGATGCCGCCGAGGTCCAGGTCGACATCAGAGCGCTTCCAGGGCAGGACGCCTCAACAGTCGACGGTCACCTGAGGAAGGTGCTCGGACCGGACTACGAGGAGGTCGACATAGCGGACGTGATGGACTTCCCCGCCACGTCCTCACCCTCAGAGGGGATGCTCTGGGAGGCGGTGGCAGCCGCCATGGAGTCTCTTGCTGGCTCCCGCAGTCTCGTCCCTGCGCTCACGCCAATGGCCACCGATGCCCGCTTCTTCCGCGCCAGGGGCACGGTTGCGTACGGCGTTGCATTGTTCGAAGACGACCTGAGCATCGCAGACTTCCTGGCACGCTTCCACGGCAACGATGAACGGGTGTCGCTCTCGTCACTTGGCAGGACCGCCGCTCTCTATGCCAGGACGGTGCAGGCGTTCGGCCGGGCCACTTGAGCGAACGAGGCACGGTCGTCTGCGACCTCGACGGCGTGATCTACGTCGAGGACGAACCGATTCGCGGCGCCGGGGAGGCGCTCACAGCCCTCGACAGGGCAGGGTTCGGCGTGCTGTTCGCCACGAACAACTCGTCACGGACGGTGTCGGCCATAACGGCAAGGATTCGCGAGCTGAGTGGATATCACGCAGGCCCTCACCAGGTGGTGAGCTCGGCGATGGCGGCCGCCACGCTCCTCCAGGAGAGCCGTCCCCAGGTACTCGTCACCGGTGGGGAAGGTATCGTCGAAGCTCTCGGTCGCCT
>CAZKJJ010000154.1:0-5868 GCA_964553055.1 uncultured Acidimicrobiia bacterium | reverse complement strand
GACCGAGCACGGTGAGGACCTCCCCGTCTGCGACGGAGAAGTCGATGTCGGACAGGAGGGAGGCGCCTCCGACGGAGACTTCCAGAGAAGCGACCCGGAGCATCAGAACTCGCCTCCCACGCGTAGTCGGTCGATCGCCAGGATGGCGGCTCCTGTGAGCACGACGAGGATGGTGCTCATCGCCATCGCCATCCCGAAGTTCCCTGGCTGACTCAGCAGCCGATAGATGGCGATCGGCATGGTCGCTGAATCGGGCCTCACGATGAACGAGGTGGCCCCGAACTCGCCCAGGGACACAGCGAAGGCAAATCCGGCACCGACCGCTGCGGCGCGGCCGACAAGCGGCAGGTCGACTTCCCTCCAAGCCCTGGCGGGGGAAGCTCCCAGCACGGCTGCCACCTCGCGGAGGCGACTCTGAACCGAGCGCATGACGGGGACAGCAGTCCTGACGACGAGGGGCACCGCAACGAGGGCATGAGCGACCGGGATGAGCCATGCAGTGCCGCGCAGGTCGAAGGGCCAATCCAGCGCCACGAGAAAGCCGAACCCGATCGTGACCGCTGAGGTGCCGAGCGGCAGCATCAGGAACGTATCGAATCCAACCGCCAGCCTTCCTCTCCCGTAAGCCACGACGGAGGCGGCCATCAGGCCGACCGTCAGAGCCAACAGCGTCGCCGTACACGCGAACAGGAGACTGTTCGCCAGGGCCTCTGCAGGGGGAACGAAGAGAGCGGATGCTTCCTCTCCGCGCAGGGCTGTGTAGTTGTCGAGACCCCAGCCGGTGCCTGTCCGAAGCGAGCGGCCGACCAGCACGATGATCGGCGTCGCCAGGAGGATCAGCGTGCCCGCAAGGGTGCTCACGACGACGAGCCACTCGCCGCGGCTGCCTGGCGTGCGGATGACCTGGGCAGGCGGTATCAGGCGCTGCTCGATAGAGCGTCTGCGCTGGTAGCGGGAGTAGGCCAACAGAATCCCCCCTACGCCCACCAGCTGTAGAACGGCGAGCGCCGCCGCCACGTCGAGGTTGAGGAAGCTCGTCGTTTGCCGCCATATCTCCACTTCGAGGGTCCGGAACTCGAACCCGCCCAGGATCAGAACCACGCCGAACGAGGTGAAGGTGAAGAGGAAGACGAGCGACGAGGCAGCTGCGAGCGCAGGCCTCAGCAGCGGCAACGACACCTCCCGGAGCGTCCGCCATCGCGACGCCCCGAGCACGCGCGCGGCGTCCTCGACACGCGGGTCGAGTTGCTCCCACATCGTCCCAACCGTCCTCACGACGATGGCGTAGTTGAAGAAGACGTGGGCGGCCAAGATCGCCCACAAGGTGCCGCTGAGATCGATGCCCACCACTCCGCTAGGTCCGAGGAGCGCCAGGAATGCTGTGCCCACGACCACCGTCGGCAGGACGAATGGGATCGTCACGAGGGCTTTGAAAGCCGCACGCCCAGGAAAGCGGAAGCGAGCGAACACGTAGGCGCCTGGCAGGCCCACCAGCACGGTCAGGACTGTGGAGAGAGCTGCCATCCACAGCGTGAAGAGGGCGGTTCCGCGCAGCGTCGGCCTCGTTAGCACATCGCCAAACGCAGATAGGTCGAGCGTGCCTCCTGTCGTGAAGCCGGTGACCAGGATGGTGATCAGCGGGTACAGGAAGAAGTAGGCGAGGAACGCAGTGGGGACTCCTGCGACGACAAGCCGTCCCCAGGGGCTGGCAGGCCCAGCCTTCAGGGCAGCACGGTGTCTGTCCACGCCTCGATCCAGCCCTCGCGGTTGGCTTCGATCGTCGCAGGGTCGATCGTCACGGGCTCCGCCGGAATGATCGTGTATGCGACGAACTCGGGGGGCAGAGCAGCCCGCTCGTGGACGGGAAACACGAACATGTTGAGCGGGATGTCCTCCTGGAACCGCAGCGTCAGCAGGAAGTCCATGAACTGGCGCGCCGCATCCACGTTTGGAGTCCCCGCCAGGATCCCTGCGAACTCGATCTGGCGAAAGCACCCTGAGGGCACGACGCCCGTCGGAGCCTCGGTGACGGGCTCCTCGGAGAAGATGACCTCCGCAGGCGGCGAGGAGGCGTAGGAGACGACGAGCGGCCTGTCGCCACCGGAGCGAGTGAACGACGAGTAGTAGGCCGCCTCCCATCCCTCGGCGACCGCCACATCGTTCGCCGCGAGATCTGACCAGAAGTCGAGCCAGGTGTAAGAGCCATCCTCGCCGAACGTGCCCACCGTGGCCATGAGGAAGGCCAACCCTGGCGAGGAGGTAGCGGGATTCTCCACGACGAGGAGGCCCCCGTATGCATCCTTCGTCAGGTCACCCAAACCCTCGGGGGGGGAGAGGCCGGCCAGCTCGAGGGCCGCCTTGTCGTAGTTGAGGCACACGTCCCCGAAGTCGATGGGCGTGACGCGGCCCTCAGGGTCGAGCTGCATGTCCTGGGAGACGAACTCGAGCCCCTCCGGCCGGTACGCCTCGAAGATCCCGGCCTCCAGGGCGCGAGACAGGAACGTGTTGTCGACACCGAAGAGAACGTCAGCCACCGGGTTGTCCTTGGTGAGAATCGCCTGATTGACCATCGCTCCCGCGTCACCGCCACGCAGAATGCTCACCTCTATCCCCGTCTCCACCGTGAAGGTGTCGAGGACGTTCTCCGAGACGGCGAACGAGTCGTGGGTCAGAAGTACGAGCTCGCTCGCCGAAGGGGGGACCTCCGTCTCGATTGGAGCAGTGGAAGAGTCAGCAGCGGAGGAAGTAGCCGTCGTCACAGACCCGTCGGTGGTCTCGGCGGCGCACCCCGTGGCCAGGAGAGCCACCACGGCCGTCACCGAGAGCCACGTCCTTCTCCCCATGCTGCATCTCCACTCGCTGGGGGGACCCGGGGGTAGACCGAGAGGCTCCCTACGCCGGCATTATCCGGAGCAGGTTCTGGCGGTCGGAGGCTTCGAGCCTCCCTCTCAGCCCGGTCCAACCGAGCTCCCGCGTTACGTGACCATCATAGTGAGCGAACTCGCCGACCTCTGAGGCACCGGCAGCCTGCCGGGTAACCTGGCGGAACGCCGTACGAGGTCCTGCCGATGCCAGACCAGTACCTTCGAGTGACACCATCCGGTGAGATCTACCTGAAGGCGCCGCAGACGAGGGTGCGCTTTCTCGACCAGCTGAAGGCCAACCTGACGGCGGCCATCAAGCACAGAGGTCTCTCAGGAGAGGTCTCTCAGAGTGGTCACCACGAGCTGAAGCTCGAAGGCAGCCGGCTGGAGATCCTTGCCGATGCGGCCGCCTCGTCTTTTGGGGTCAGCAAGGTCGAGCTGATCGAGGAGATGCGGTTCGCCACCCTCGAAGAGCTTGCCGAATCCGTCACAGAGCAGCAGCGTGAGCTGGTTGCAGGCAAGACGTTCGCGGTTCGCGTGAAGCGGTCGGGAAAGCACCCGTGGAAGTCCCAGGACGCCGAGCGACTCATCGGCACGATGCTGCTCGGTGATTCGGCGGGGGTCGATCTCCGCGGTCCTGAGGTGACGGTGCGGATCTACGTCCGCAGTGACCGAGCCCTCGTGGCTCGGGCGGAATGGGACGGTCCGGACGGGCTGCCGATCGGGACTCAGGACCGGGGGCTCGTCCTCCTGTCTGGAGGAATCGATTCCCCTGTTGCCGCTTGGATGATGATGGGCCGGGGCTGCCCGATCGACGTGCTGCATGTCCAACTCGATTGCGCTCAGGCCGACCACGCCCTGGCGGTCGGCTACGAGCTCGTCGCGCACTGGGGCCACGGCGCCGAGGCACAGTTTCACGTGCTCGACTTCCAGCCCATCAAGGAGACGCTCAAGACCGAGATCAAGCCGGGACTCCGCCAAGTCCTGCTCAAGGTGCTCATGACGCAGGCGGCGGGGAGGCTGGCCAAGCGTCTCAGGATCCCGATGCTGATCACAGGAGACTCCCTGGGCCAGGTGTCTTCCCAGACGTCCGCCCATCTCGTCGCGATCGACCGCTTCTCCGACATGCCGGTGGTCAGGCCGCTGGTGGCGATGTCGAAGGACGAGATCGTGAGAAGAGCCAGGGGCATCGGGACGTACGAGCTCTCGATCAGAGGAAGGGAGGTCTGTGATCTCTCCGAAGGCAAACCCGTGGCGACGGCCGCCTCGTCTGGGAGGCTCCGGGGAGCGCTCGAGAACCTCGACCGGAAGCTCCTGGAAGAAGCCGTCGCCAGCTGGGTGACGCTGCCCGGGTGCGATTGGCATCCAGGTGCCGAGCTCCGGCCTGCCGCGTAGCGTTCTCAACGTCCCGATAGAGTCCGTCCAAGGAGGTCGGTGTGGGAGCCGTGACGGTACTGGCCGGCGTAGCGCTGGCGGCGGCCGCGATCCTGCTCATGGTCTTCTTCGTAACAGAGAGCGAGGCTGCTGACAAAGCCTCCAACTGGTTCTTCCTCGCGTTCTACCTGTTCATGGCCTGGACCGTTCGCGAGGTCCACCAGCTGTACGAGACGAACGTCTCCCTCATGTGGCTGTTCACCATTGCGGCACTTGCTGTGCTCGTCTTCCAGTTCGTTACAACGCTTCTCATCGTGTTGGGCAGGCTCGACTTCAGGCGGATCGCACTCGCCTCGACCCTCACCTGGATCGTCCTGCTGCTGTGGATGCTCGGCATCAGCATCGTCATCGTCGTGGAAGGGCTGCTTCCTTCAGCGCTGGGATGGCTGGGTATCGGTGTCATCTCTTTCAGCATCGTGGTGCTTGCCTTCCTGACAAGGGACCGCGAGCTGCTTCAGGGAGAGAAGACGCCGAGTCCACTCACGAACGTCGCCTTCGGCTTGATCCTTGTGGGGCTGACAACGTGGATCATCTGGCTGGGCCTGGCCCCGGGAGCCTGATCGCCGGCATGATCAGGACTGGGAGGACAGCCGCATGATCGCCGTCGCTTCGTTCTTCATCGTTGTGCTCGTTGCTCTGGTCGTCACGAGGGTCGCCACCGTGGCCATGGTCGCCACAGGTCTACCTCGGGACGTCGCACGCTTTCAGGCCCGCTCGGCCCTCTCGGGCGTGGGGTTCACGACTGGTGAAGCCGAGACGGTGGTCGGCCATCCCGTGCGTCGCAGGATCGTGTTCCTGCTGATGCTGATCGGGAATGCCGGGTTCGTCACGATCGTGGCGTCATTGATCCTGACGTTCGCGGGAAGCGGGTCTCAGGGAGACGTGCTGGCGCGCCTCTCTCTCGTGGCGCTGAGCCTCGTCGTGATACTCCTCCTGGCGCGGAGCAGAGTCTTCGAAAGAGCCCTCACGCGGGCGATCGTGCGCGGGCTCGACCGATGGACTGATCTGGAGGTGCGCGACATGGTGCATCTGATGCAGCTGACCAGGGACTACGCGGTGACAGAGCTACATGTCGAGCCTGGCGACTGGCTGGCCGATCGCCCCCTTGCCTCCCTGCAGCTGCCTGCTGAAGGCGTCTTGGTGCTCGGCATTCAGCGTGCGGACGGACAGTTCGTCGGGGCTCCCAGAGGCGGCACGGAAGTCCATGCCTACGACACCCTCATCCTCTACGGGCGCTCGTCGGTGCTCACTGACCTCGACGAGCGGAGGGCAGACCGCAGCGGCGATCTCGCTCACATCGAGGCCGTCGCAGAACAGCAGGAGATCCTCGAGGAGGAGGAGGAGGAGGAGGACGGAGAGGAGAGCTGAAGTGCTCACCTCCTCACGAGGCTCTCAGAGAGTCGCCATGTCCACGTTGTCGAAGTTCCGCCTGTAGTACGACATGTACTCGACCTTCCGCTCGAGAGCGGCGACCACCGCGTGGGCGAAGTTCACCTTCTCGAATTTCTGAGCGCTCCCGAGCCCACCGGGGCTGAACACGTTGATCTCCATGAGCTTGTCGCCCACGATG
>CAZKJJ010000153.1:0-5875 GCA_964553055.1 uncultured Acidimicrobiia bacterium | reverse complement strand
TTTTTTATGCATGGCTGCCGGTCCGATTTCCGACTTGTGTTGGAGGGCCGACGCTGCGTATGGTCCTGCCATTTGAAAGGAACATGCGCCATGGCCGATCTCCGGGAAGTCCTTGCTATAGCCGATGCCAATCTGGAGGCAAGCCTCGAACGGCTCAGGGATCTGGCCGTCATCACCTTCGTGGCGATCCCGCTTCCGTTCACCGGAGCGTGGACGGGCGCGCTGGCGTCACATGTGTTCGGTGTTGAGCACAAGAAGGCGTTCGTGCTCATCACCATCGGGGTGCTGATCTCAGGGATCATCGTGACGGTCCTCTACGAGGCCTTCGACTTCTTCGCATGATCGTTCGTAGCCTGCGCAGATGATCGGGCGGATGCTCCTCGTTGCGCTGGTCCTGCTGGTGGGGGCGTGCTCGCGACCCCTTCCCGAGGATGCGTCTGGCATGGAGATCTACGCCGCAACGTGTGCGGCCTGCCACGGAGCCGACCTCGAAGGAGGGGGAGGATTCCTGAATCCCCGAGGGCCTTCGCTCGGCCCCGGGTCGGCTGCGGCCGGAAGATCCGACGACTACTACACACAGACGATCACGCGAGGCCAGGGGAGGATGCCTCCTGTGCGAACACTCAGCGACCAGCAGATAGCGCTGGTGATCTCCTACATCCGATCGGTCCAAGAGGGTTAGGTCGCAGGGAGTCTGGGTATGGCAGCCACGGCCTCGGGATTCTCGAGTCCTGCCAGGTCGCCGAGGTCGTTCCCGAGCGCCTTCGCCTTGATGAGGCGTCGCATGATCTTGGCGGACCGAGTCCTCGGGAGGTCGCCGACCAGCTCGACTCGTGCAGGTCGGAACGGCTTACCGAGATGTTCTGCGATCCTGGCGGCGATGTCCGACGGAAGCGTCTCCGTTCGCGATCCTGGCACGGGAACGACGAAGACCACCACACGCTCGCCCTTGACCTCGTCAGGGACTCCGATCGCCGCTGCCATCACGACATTCTGGTGGGCGACCGCCACGGACTCGATCTCAGCAGGCCCGATCCGCTTCCCTGCGATGTTCAGCGTGTCGTCCGATCGACCATGGAGGAACCAGAAGCCATCCGCGTCGATCGATGCCCAATCACCGTGCACCCACACATCTGTCCACCTGCTCCAGTAGACGTCGATGTACCGGTCGGGGTCTCGCCAGAAGCCCCGGGTCATCCCAGGCCACGGTTCTGTGCACACCAACTCACCCACCTCCTCGCGCACCGGCCTCCCGTCTGGCGCGAAGACGTCAACGGCCATGCCCAGGGCAGGACCGCCCAGCGAGCACGGCTTGAGTCCCTGAAGCAGGTTGACGGAGAGAAAACAGGCACCAACCTCGGTGCCACCAGACAGGTTGACGATGGGCAGGCGCCGCCCCCCCACGCCCTCGAAGAGCCACCACCACGGTGTGGGGTTCCAAGGCTCTCCAGTCGAGGCGAATGCCCGCAGGCTCGACAGGTCATAGCCTTCGGGCTCGTTGTGCGACCCCTGGAGGGATCTGATGAGCGTGGGTGAGACCCCGAGGGCCGTGATACCGAGGCGGTCCACCAACTCCCAGAGCCGACGGCCGTGCGGATAGTCGGGCGCTCCGTCGTAGGTCGCGAGAGCCGCACCGTTGGCGAGCCCCGCGACGACCATCCACGGGCCCATGATCCACCCCATGTCCGTCACCCACATGTGGACGTCCCCCACCTGGAGGTCGAGCTGGAATGCTCCCTCCTGGGCGAGCTTCACGGTGAGGCCGCCATGCACGTGAACCGCACCCTTCGGCCGACCCGTCGTGCCCGACGTGTAGGCCAGGAGGACAGGATCCTCGGCATCGGTCTCGGTGGCTTCGAGCGGTGGGGAGGTGGGTACGAGTTCCTTCCACCAGACGTCCCTTCCGTGCTCGAACGGGACGTCCTGGCGCCCTGCATGGTCCACCATGAGAACCGAGGAGACGACATGGCCCTCGGCAGCGGCGAGCTCGATGGCATCATCCATGGTCTCCTTCATCGCCGCGAGTCGACCGCGCCTCTGTGATCCGTCAGCCGTCACCACGACGCGCGTGCCTGCGTCCACCAGTCGGGCGGCAATCGCATCCGGCCCGTAGCCGGAGAAGATCGGCACGACGATGGCCCCGAGACGAGCGATCGCCAGAAACGAGATGACCGCCCAGTCCGACATCGGCAGGAACAGACCGACGGTGTCGCCGCGTGCGACGCCGAGGCTCGCCAGGGCGCCTGCCGCCCTCGACACCTCGTTGCTCAGCGCCTGAAAGGACAGGATCCGGCGCGACCCGTTCTCCTGCTCCGATATGACCGCTGTCGCCTCGGGCTGGACGGCGGCCCAGCGATCGACGCAGGCCTCCGAGAGGTTGATCTCCCCACCCTTGAACCAGGTAGCCCACGGCTTGCCTCCGGAGGTGTCGACGACCTCTTCGAAGCCCTTCCGAAAGGGAAGACCGAGGAAGTCGACGACCGCGGCCCAGAACCACTCGGGCTCGGACTGCGATCGTCGGACCAGGTCTGCATAGCGGGCGATGTCGTGGGTGCGCATGAACCGGGCGGTCGTGGACCTCGTCAGCGCATCGGGTCCAGGTCGCCACACGACGTCCGACATGAGGTGTGAGGATACGCCGGTAGGCTCCCGTGCCGGAGGGTCCGATGAGAGTGAGCGCCCGTAGGCTCTGGGTGGGAGGCGTGGTCATCGCGGCGCTCGCCGGCCTTGCGACCCTGATCGTCTTCACGTTCGCAGCTGACGTTGTGGGCGTCGACATCCAGATCGAGACGCCAGGCGGAGCGCAGGAGCTCCGAGGGGTGGCCGTGCTCCTCGTCGCCTTCGGGGCAGGTCTCGTAGCGACTGCCGCTCTGTGGCTCTGCCTGCGGTTCCTCGAACGCCCCACGATGGTGTTCAGCGCTGCCGGCTTGGTGGTGTTTCTCGCTTCGCTTCTGGCGCCTCTCACGAGTGCCGAGGGGGACGTGTGGTGGCTCGTCGTGCTCCATCTCGTTGCCTATGGCATGATCGTCGGGCCTCTCGTGGGCCTCGTACGGTCCGCCGCCGGCCGGCTCTGAGAGCACCGCCTCCGACCACGGCGATCCTCGTCACGCCACCCTCCCGGCTGATAGGTTCAGGCTGCCTAGGAAGGGAGAGGCGTGGGCTATGAGATGAGGGATCCCTCGACCGGTGCGCAGCTCGGCCCGTCGTTCGGTGCAAGCTGGATCCTCGTATTGATCGTCGGCCTGATCACGTTGGGCCTCGGAGTCGTGGTCCTCGTATGGCCAGACCAGACGGTGCAAGTCGTCGTGATCATCAGCGGGATCTTCCTGTTCCTCTGGGGGATATTCCGATTCGTCTTCGCGTTGGCGGAACGCGACCTGTCCCATCGTGGGATTGCGATGCTCTTCGGCGTGCTGAGCGTGCTCGTTGGGCTGGTGGTCATCAGGAATCCGAAGGAGAGTCTCGGGCTGCTGATCGTGCTGCTCGGCCTGTTGTGGGTGTTCGGAGGAGCCATCGAGCTCTTTCAGGCGATCCTCGGAAAGGACCAGGCCGCCAGGGGTATGAGAGCGGTGTTCGGCGCCTTCTGGATCATCTTGGGGATCGTGCTCCTGGTTTGGCCTGAGGCGACCGTGCTCGTGGTGGCGATCCTGGTCGGGATCAACCTGGTGGTGACGGGTCTGATCGAGATCGTCACGGCCTTCCAGGTGCGTCGAGCAGAGACCTGAGCTTGGGGCCTCTCGAGGGCCTGAGGGTGATCGAGGTCGCTTCCATCGGCCCTGGGCCATTCTGCGCCACGCTCCTGGCGGACCTCGGGGCCGAGGTCGTGAGGGTAGACCGTCTCGAGTCGCCCGAGCCTTCGAGGGTGCTCGGCCGCGGGCGCAGGTCGATTCGCGTTGACCTCAAAGCCCAGGAGGGAAGCGAGATCGTGCTGCGCCTCGCCTCCCGCGCCGACGCCCTCCTGGAGGGGTTCCGCCCTGGCGTGGCAGAGCGGCTCGGCATCGGTCCTGACGAATGCTGGGCGCGCAATCAGGCGCTCGTCTATGGGCGGATGACAGGGTGGGGGCAGACGGGTCCGTTGGCCGCCACCGCGGGCCACGACATCGACTATCTCGCCATCTCCGGGCTTCTGCACCCGATCGGCCCGAAGGGTGGGCCGCCGACGCCTCCGCTCAACCTGGTGGGTGACTACGGAGGCGGTGGCATGCTGCTGGCGCTCGGCATCGTGGCCGGCGTCTGGGAAGCAGGCCGATCGGGTCGAGGTCAGATCGTCGACGCCGCGATGGTCGAGGGTGCTGCCCTGCTAGGCGCCCACATCTACGAGCTGCTGCAAGTAGGTCTCTGGCAAGACGAACGCGGCGTGAACCTCTTGGACGGTGGCGCTCCCTTCTACACGACCTACGAGACGGCAGATGGTCGCTTCATGGCTGTAGGCGCCCTGGAGCCTGCGTTCTACGAGAAGCTGCTCGAAGGCCTCGGGCTGAGCGACGCGGATCTTCCTCCCCAACTGGATAGGTGAGGATGGCCGAAGCTTCGGGCAGTCTTCGCAGAGGCGTTCTACGAGAAGAGCCGCGCGGAATGGGAGGCGCTGTTCGCGGGCTCAGATGCCTGTGTCGCGCCGGTGCTGACGCTCGACGAAGCGCCACGCCACCCGCACAACGCGGCCCGTCGAACGTTCGTCACGGCAGATGGCGTCACACAGCCAGGTCCTGCACCCCAGTTCAGCAGGACCGACCCTGAGCGGGGATCTGCGGCGCCACGACCCGGAGAGCACACGGATCAGGTGCTGGCCGAGATCGGATTCGCAGAGTCCGAGATCGCATCGTTGCGCAGCACAGGAGTCGTGGCTTGAGTGAACCGCAGCCTTTCTGGGACGATGAGAAGAGAGAACGGGAGGTAGCCGTGTCTGACATCGTCTTCGACGGTCGGGTGGCGATCGTCACGGGAGCAGGTGGCGGCCTGGGGCGAACGTATGCATTGGAGCTCGCCCGTCGGGGAGCCAGGGTCGTGGTCAATGACCTTGGCGGCGCCATCGACGGTACGGGACGCGACGCGAGCGCGGCTGAAAGCGTGGTCCGCGAGATCACATCGAACGGGGGCGAAGCCGTCGCCAGCTACGACTCAGTGGCAACTCCGGAGGGCGGCAGAGCCATCGTCGAGACCGCCATGGGCACCTATGGAGGGGTGGACGTCGTGATCAACAACGCAGGGATCTTGCGGGATCGCAGCTTCGCCAACATCACGTCTGACGAGGTCGAAGCGGTCGTCGGCGTGCACCTCTTTGGCGCCTTCAACGTGACACAGCCTGCTTTCGTCGCCATGAAGGAGGCAGGCTACGGACGAATCGTGTTCACGTCCTCTCCGAGCGGGATCTTCGGGAACTTCGGGCAGTCCAACTACGGCGCCGCCAAGGCAGGTGTCATCGGCCTCTCGAACACGCTGGCGATCGAAGGCGCCAAGTACGACATCCGTTCCAACGTGATCGCTCCGATCGCCAAGACCCGTATGACCGAGGAGCTTCTCGGTCCCCTCGGCGCCCTGGCTGAACCGCAGCTCGTCACGCCTCTGGTGGTGTTCCTCGTCTCGGAGCAATGTCAGCTGACCCATCAGGTCTTCTCGGTCGGAGGGGGCCGATTCGCGCGGATCTTCGTCGGTGTCAACCAGGGCTGGTTCGCAGGCCCGGCCACGGTGCCAACGGCAGAGTCCGTGCGCGATCACATGAGTGACGTACGTGACATCACCGAGTTCGAAGTACCGGAGACCAACGACGAGGAGGTCGCCCTCCTCCTGAGAGCGCTGCAGGGTTGACATGCCGATAGACGCTGACCGTGTCCGCAACGCGGAGCTCAAGGCCCTCGAGAGCTCCTTGGACGAAGAC
>CAZKJJ010000152.1:0-5882 GCA_964553055.1 uncultured Acidimicrobiia bacterium | reverse complement strand
CGAACGGCTCGAGGTAGTTGGACGGGTCTGGATAGTCGAAGAACCACCCGAGGAACGACACCGCGTACGACTCGCCGGTGATCACGTTGCCCAGGTACGTTGCCCACTCTGTGGCCTGGGTGCTGGCCTCGATCAGTCCTGTGGCTTCGAGCTGCTGCTCGAGGACCTGCATCACGTCACCGACCACGCCCCCGTAACGGTTGGGCGGGTAGTCGATCGTCAGCTCCAGCTTGTTGTCCTCCGAGTACCCCGCCTCCTCGAGCAAGCTGACGGCCAGCTCGAGGTTCGGCGACGCGTAGACATCGTCGTAGACGTCAGAGGCACCCAAGAACCCAGGCGGGATCGGCGAGTACAGCTCGGTGGCGTTCCCGCCGAGCGGGCCGTCGACCAGCGCAGACCGATCGATGGCGGCAGCGATGGCCTTGCGGACGTTGATGTCGTCCGAAGGAGTCAAGTTCCTGTTCATGATCAGGTACCTGATCGGGCCGCCAGGCACGACACCGCCGTCGACGTCGGCCGTGCCGGCAACGGTCTCCAGCAGATCGGGCTCTTGGACGCTCCGCCAGGCGATATCGACGTCACCTGCTTGCAGCGCCGCCACGAGCTGAGCAGCCTCGACGAAGTACTGGATGATGATCCGGTCCACCTTCGGCGGGTCGCCGTAGAAGAACGGATTCGGCTCCAAGACCGTCTGCTCGCCGACGGTGTAGTCAGTGACCATCCACGGCCCTACTCCGCCGAACGGAGCTTCAGGGAACTCGACCAACGCGTCCGCCGGATAGGAAGGATGCATCGGCATGTACGGCGCACCCGTCGTGATCTGTGGGAAGTACGAGACCGGGTTCGCCAGCTCGAAGACGACCGTGCTGTCGTCCGGCGCCGAGACGCCCCACGACGTCGGCTCGCAGCCCACTTCCAGCTGCGTGTTGCACTTGATGTACGGCTTGCCGAGCGCTCCACCCACCCCGCCGTCTCCGTCGAGGTTCAGCATCCTGAAGATGTGGTTCACGTAGTCCTGCGCCGTCATCGGCGTGCCGTCGTAGAACGTGATCCCATCCCTGAGGTGGAACGTGTACGTCAAGCCGTCGTCGCTGACGTCGAATCTCTCTGCCAGGGCGGGCTGGAGGTCAGCCGTGCCGGGAGCGAAGCCCATGAGCCCGACTCCCGTGTTCCTGATCAGCTCCCAGTCGTGAACCGCGTAGGCGTCCGCCGAGTCGAGCCCTGCGATCGAGTCGGTAGTGCCGACGATGATCGTCTTCGGCCCTGCCTCAGGTGGCTCCGTTGCGGGAGGCTGGGTCTCCGGAGGCTGGGTCTCCGGAGGCTGGGTGACAGGCGCCGCGGTCGTCTCCGTGGTCTCACCACCTCCACAGGCGGCGACGACCAACGCCAAGGCGACGAAGGCAGCCGGCCACAATCTTCTTCGTTTCATCCTGTTCACTCCTTCTCAAGGGAATGGTGGACCGGCAATGCCGGTCTGAAGGCCCTAACGCTAGCGTTAGGGGACGGTACCCGCCCAACGGGCTCGGAGGGTGACGGCCTCTCTGGGTACGTCGTAGGCTCGCCCGAGTGATCATCTGCTACGGCTCGATCAACCCAGACTTCGTCCACCACGTGGATCGACTCCCTGGTCTCGGGGACGACCTTCCTGCCGAGCGGTTCGAGCTGACGTTCGGTGGCGGAGCAGCCAACGTGGCGGTTCTCCTGGCCGGATGGGGAGCGGAGGCCGCCGTCCTCGGCCACACCCTCGGTACCGACCCCTTGGCAGACTGGCTCCTCCTCGAGCTCCAGCAGCGAGGCGTTGACACCTCGGCCGTCATCCGTGACAGCTCATCTCGGACGCCGCACACGACGGTCCTCGTCACGCCAGACGGCGAGCGGACGATCATCGGATCACGCTACGCAGGGGTCACCTGGTCGAAGCCATCCGAGCAGCTGCTCGCCGAAGCCACGACGGTCGTCGTGGATGGGTACTCCGGCACAGCAGGCGGGAGCGTGGCCTCCATGTCCCACGACGTCGGCGTCCCCGTCGTAGGCGTCGACGTCGCCCCTGAGACCGCCCCCTCGTGTCAGATAGTCGTCTGGTCGAAGCACGAGCACGCGGCAGTCCACGCAGCAGGTCACCCCGCCCTCGTCATCACGGACGGGCCTCGTCCCGTCACGGTGATCACCCCACGGAGAACCTGGCGTATCGCCCCTCCCCACGTCCATGTCAAGAATGCGACGGGGGCATGTGATGCCTTTGCCGCCATGTGCGCCCTCGGAACTGCTCGCCGGTGGCACCTCGAGGAGACCATGTCGAGGGCGGTTGCCGCGGGGACTCTGGTGGCGTCGGTCGCCCGTGGCAGCCAACCACCTTCGCTGACCGAGATCTCGGCCCAGGCGGAGACCCTGTTGAAACTCTCTGGTCCCGGGTAGCCTGTCCGCCCGTGGGTACCCGATGCGGACGGTAGGTCGCATCCTCCTCATTCTGTTGCTGATCACAGCCGTGCTCGGCGCGCTCGGCTACATCCTGGTGCGCAGGTCCTGGCCGCAGGTCTCGGGCGAGCTCGAGGTGGCCGGCCTTCTTCAGCCGGTCGAGGTGCTTCGCGACGCCCGTGGCATCCCACACATCTACGCCTCGACAGACCACGACCTGTTCTTCGCGCAGGGCTACGTCCATGCCCAGGATCGGTTCTGGCAGATGGACTACTGGAGGCACATCGGATCGGGCAGGCTCTCCGAGCTCCTGGGGGCCGACCAGCTCGACATCGACCGGTTCCTCAGGACCTTGGGCTGGGATCGCCTGGCCTCCCAGGAGTTCGAAGCCGCGGACAGCTACACCCAGGCAGCCTTGGTCTCGTACAGCGATGGTGTCAACGCCTACGTGGAGAGTCACGCGGGCGCAGAGCTCAGTTTCGAGTACGCCATCCTGAAGCTCACCAACTGGAGCTACGAGCCAGAGCCTTGGACGCCTGCCAACAGCATCACGTGGGGGAAGGTCATGGCCTGGCTGCTGCGCTCCAACCTCGATACGGAGATCGAGCGGGCCATGCTCGCGAAGACCTTCTCCCCTGCCGATCTCGAGCGGCTCTATCCGCCGTACCCGCAGGACCACCCTGTCATCGTCGGGGGCTCGGGTGTGCAGGGCCCGACCGCGGCCGCGCAGGGGGCTGCAGCAACGGCGGCGCTGATGGCAGACGTCGCTCAGAAGACGACAAGCCTCGACGAGCTCCTCGGGAAGGCCGGCTCCGACATCGGCTCGAACAATTGGGTGGTCGCAGGATCGATGACGGAATCGGGAATGCCTCTCCTGGCCAACGACCCTCACCTACCTGCCCAGATCCCCTCCATCTGGTATGAGATGGGCCTCCACTGCGTTCCAGTTGGCCTGGCCTGCGGACTCGAGGCGGCAGGGTTCAGCTTCGCGGGCGTGCCTGGCGTGATCCTCGGCCACAACGGGACCATCGCCTGGGGCGCCACCAACGCAGGCCACGACGTGATGGACCTCTACATCGAGCGGATCAACCCTGACAACCCCGATCAGTACGAGTTCAGAGGCGAGTGGCGGGACATGGAGATCCGGACAGAGCTCCTCCAGGCTCCCGGTCGCGATCCTGTCGAGCTGACGGTGCGCTCGACGCTCCACGGCCCCATCATCTCGGACGTCTACGAGGACCTGGAGGACTTCGATCTGCGCGCGGGCGTCACGGTGCCCGAGCACTACGCGATCTCCCTTCGCTGGACGGCGCTTCAGCCCACCTCGCTGGTCGACACGTTCATCGGGCTGAACAAGGCGCAGAGCTGGGAGGACTTCCGAGAGGCCCTCTCGACCTTCCTCGTGCCAGGACAGAACATCGTGTATGCCGACAGGGAAGGAAACATCGGCTACCAGTCGACGGGCATCGTCCCGATCAGGTCATCGGGTGACGGAACGGCGCCCGTGCCCGGCTGGACAGGCGAGTACGAGTGGAGCGGATTCATACCCTTCGACGAGATGCCGCGCTCGTTCAATCCGCAGGAGGGGTACCTCGTGACGGCCAACAACCGGCCTGTCGGAGGCGGCTACCCGCACATGCTGGCCGAACAGTGGGCGTACGGCTATCGGGCCCAGCGCATCGTCGACATGATCGAGGCGGCGACCGCTCCCATCCACCCCTCATACCTGCGAGCCATGCAGGCAGACGCTCGCGACCTGTTCGCGGAGGTTCTGGTCCCCTACCTGACTGGGCTCGTGCCGACGTCCGACCTGGCGAGGCAGGGTCAGGCGCTCCTCTCCGGGTGGAGGGAGGAGGGCACAGGGGAAGACGTCTTCTCGGGGACGTACCAGATGGATGAGGACTCGGCCGCGGCCGCGGTGTACGGCGCAGTTTGGAATCGCCTTCTCGCCATCAGCGTCGGTGACGAGCTCGGGGGCGAGTTCGCACCAGAAGGCGGCTCCCGCTGGTTCACCGTGATGACGGCCCTCCTCGACGACCCTGAGAACCCTTGGTGGGACTATCGGTTCACCGAAGAAGTCGAGACGCGCGACGACATCCTGCTCCAGGCCCTCGAAGAAGGGATGGCTGACACGGCCGCGGGACTCGGAGGAGATCCCAGGTCATGGCGGTGGGGCTCGCTCCACACTGTCAACTTCGAGAACCAGACCCTCGGCCAGTCGGGAATCGGGCCCATCGAGTGGCTCTTCAACCGTGGTACGTATCGGACGGGAGGGAGCTCCTCTGTGCCAAACGCCACCTCATGGGACGCCTCAGAAGGTTTCGCCGTGGCGGTGCTCCCTTCCATGCGAATGGTGGTCGACTTCGCTCAGCTCGACGCCTCGACCTGGATCCACTCGACTGGACAGTCAGGCCATGCGTTCCATCCCAATTACGTCGACCTCGCCGAGGCGTGGGCGGCTGTGGAGAGCCACACGATGCCGTGGACGAAGGAGGCCGTCGAAGCCGTCATGACCGACCGCCTTGTCATGGTCCCGAAGGTGTGAGCTGCACGGGCCACCAACTCGGAACTCTCGAAACCGCTCGTGTGGACAGCCAAGGTCTCCTCTCACGAACAGCGCCCCGATCCGCCACGTCTGGAGCCGGCGGTACCTGAACGCCTCCACCACTCCCGCTGCGATCAGTCCATCGGTAGGCGTTCAGGCCGTCCGATGCCCTCGTCTAGGGTTCCGCGAGCGGAAAGGAGGGTCATGGAGAGTCGAGCAAACACGTCCTGGCGTGGTGATCTGGCCAACGGCACAGGCACGACGACGCTCGCCAGCGGTGTCGCGCCGCCCTTGCCGGTGAGCTGGTCTTCGCGGACCGTGGCAGCCGAGGGCCGCACGAGCCCTGAGGAGCTGATCGCGGCTGCCCACGCCTCGTGCTACTGCATGGCGCTCTCGGCTGGATTGGCCCGTGCTGGATTCACAGCCGAGACGCTCGAGACGGAGGCGGTCGTGTCGTTCGAGCAGGGCGAGGCTGGATGGTCGGTGACCTCGAGCCGCCTCAACGTCGAGGGCGTCGTCCCCGGTATCTCGGAGGCACAGTTCCTGGAGGCGGCCGAAAGTGCCAAGGAAGGCTGTCCGGTGTCGCGGGCTCTCCAGGGCAACGTCGAGATCTCGCTCGAGGCAAAGCTCAGGGTCTGAGGCCCATGGATTCGAGGCTTCGTTCCTCGCGTAGAGTTAGAGCGAGGGGAGGTATCGATGGAGATCCGAGCCAACTCGGTCCGCGCCAACCCGTCCGAAGAGGAGCTGCGTGCGCTCTCCGAGCGGCAGCCTTCGGCCCGATGGACCGAGTTCGACAACCTGAACATCACGACGAAGGTGACAGCCCGATCCAAGAGGTCGACGTTCGTCGTATCGGACGATCCCAGCCTGCACACCGACAGCGTGATCGACCGTGCCACGTACGACGCCTTGGCAGCCGAGC
>CAZKJJ010000151.1:0-5896 GCA_964553055.1 uncultured Acidimicrobiia bacterium | reverse complement strand
GGACGGTGCTGACGGTGGGGGTTGAGACGAAGCGAGCGAAGGGAAAGGCGATTCCGGCGCCCGACCGAGTGCTGTCGACCGTGCTCCTCACCGACATCGTCGACTCGACCGTCCAGGCGGCGAAGGTGGGAGACGCTGACTGGAGGTCGTTGCTCGAGCGGCACAACTCGATCGTACGAACCCAGCTCACACACTTCAGCGGTCGAGAGGTGAAGCAGACGGGGGACGGCTTCCTGGCCGTCTTCGATAGCCCTGCGCGGGCGATTCAGTGCGCGGTCACCATCTCCGAGCTGATCCGGGATCTCGGGATCGACGTGCGAGTAGGCATCCACTCAGGGGAGGTTGAGCTCTTGGGTGACGACCTGGGTGGCATCGCCGTGCACATCGGTGCCCGAATCGGAGCCGTGGCGCTTCCCGGCGAGGTTCTCGTGTCGAGCACCGTCAGGGAAGCCGTGACGGGTTCGGGGATCGTCTTCGAGGACAAGGGGGCGCACGACCTCAGAGGGGTGCCGGGACCCTGGTTTCTGTACCGAGTCGTACGCTGAGCAGCCGGTGTTGTGTTTCTCAAGTTTATCGACTATCGTCGATAATCGATGAAGGTGTCACGAGACGAGGCAGAGGTGTGGGCCGACTGGTTCAGGGCGATCGGTGACCCAACCAGGATCCTGATCCTCAACCTGCTTGCGACGGCCCGCCGCCCCATGACCGTTGGCGAGATCACGGAGTCGGTCGACGTCGGACAGTCGACCGTCTCGCATCATCTGAAGAAGCTCGCCGAGGTGCGGTTCGTCCTCGTAGATCGAGTCGGGACCGCCAGCCTCTACCGTTTCAACGGCGCCTGCTTCGAGTGTTTCCCGTCTGCCGCGCAGCTCGTGGTGGGCGGGACGGTACCCGCTGAATTCGTGGAGGAGGTTGGGGCATGAGCACCCGTGAGATAACAGGCCAGGTCAGGGATCGTTACGCGAGGGCGGCCCGAGAGGCCCTCTCAGGCACGTCCTGCTGCGGGGACGACCTCGCCTTCGGCACCTCCCTCTACGGCGGAGCCGAGCTCGCCACGTTGCCTGACGCTGCCATCTCGGCCAGCCTCGGCTGCGGCAACCCGGTCCTGATGGCCGATCTGAAAGAGGGTGAGACCGTGCTCGACCTGGGCTCCGGAGGCGGCATCGACGTACTGCTCTCCGCGAGACGGGTCGGCTCCAGGGGAAAGGCATACGGACTGGACATGACGACGGAGATGGTCGCCCTGGCCAGGAAGAACGCCGCTGAGGCGGGAGCCACGAACGTCGAGTTCCTTCAAGGGCAGATCGAGGCTATTCCGCTGCCTGACGCGTCAGTCGACGTTGTCCTTTCGAACTGCGTGATCAATCTCTCTCCAGACAAGCCCCGAGTCTTCACCGAGATCGCCAGGGTTCTGAAGCCGGGCGGCCGCCTCGAGGTCAGCGATGTGGTCGCCGAGGACCACTTGACCGTCGAGGACAGGGCCGAGCGCGGATCCTGGGCCGAGTGCACAGCCGGTGCCCTGTCGATGAGTGAGTACAGAGATGCTCTGCGAGAGGTCGGGCTGGTCGACGTCTCGATCCAGACGACCCACAGGGTCGAGGACGCCATGCACGCCGCCATCATCCGCGCGCGCCGCCCCTAGGCCGCGGCCAGCTCCCTCCCGGCAGCGGCGAGCCGCTCTGCCTTCTCGCCGAACCCTTCGAAACGTTGGTCCGTTGTCTGTCCGATCTTGTAGCGCACGTAGATCTGCTCGCAGATCACGGCCACCTTGAAGAAGGCGAACGCCTCGTACCAGCCGAGGGAGGTGAGGTCCAGGCCCGCTCCCCGTGCGTACCGCTCCCGGAACTCCTCGCGTGAGGGAAAGCCCCCTTCCCGCATGGGCGTAGGACCGAACACGCGCTCGGGAGGATCGTCGGGCTCTGCCCAGTAGGCCAAAGCCGTTGCAAGGTCCACGAGCGGGTCGCCGAGGGTCGCCATGTCCCAGTCGAAAACCGCAACCAGGCCACCGCCGGCGTCGACCATCGCATTGTCCAACTTGAAGTCATTGTGGAGGAGTGTGGACGTGGGAGGCTCCGGCACCGCGGAGCGCAGCGCCTCGAACAGCCGCTCCATGTCCGGTACGTCCCTGGTGCTGGCCAGCTGCCAACGGCCCCACCACCCCTCCAGCTGCCTGATGAGGAACCCCTCGGGCCTGCCCAAGTCGCCCAGACCGATGCCTCGATAATCGACCTGGTGGAGACGGACCAGCGAGTCGATGAACTCCTGTGCTGCCGTCTCCCGAACGCCCGGGGAGTCGGGCAGTCCTTCCGGCCACTCCTCCCGGATCACGTATCCGGTTCGTCGCTCCATCACGAAGAAGGGCTTGCCCATGACCGACGTGTCCGTGCAGAGGTGGAGCGCTCGTGGCGCCTCTGGATACACCTCGTGCAGCCTGGCAAGCACCGTGTATTCCCTGACCATGTCATGGCTCCTGGGTGCGACCGGGCCGAGTGGGGGCCTTCTCAGGACCAGCTCCCTCCGGCCTGCCCTGGCGAGGTATGTCAGGTTGGCGTGACCGCCTGGGAACTGCTCGAACACGAAGTCCGCCTCAGCGGCGTGCTCAGGGAGATGCGCTCTCAGATATGCGGAGACGCGAGCCTCGTCGAATCGCTCCTCTGCCCGTATCGGAGCCGTGTCGGCAGCCATGAGGTCACGCTACTCACGTCCCAGGAGTCGCGGCCTTGGCGCCGCGAATGCGGTCCCCTTCGTCTGAAACGAGGGGCTGCCGCCCCCGCAGCCGGTAGTAGAGGATCAACCCTCCCGCGGCACCTGCGAGAGCGGCCCACTGCGACCAGGTCAACGGACCACCGAGACGATCACCGTTCGGTGCTCCGGCCCGAGCGAAGTCCACGAAGAACCGCTGGGTCCCGTACCAGATGAGCCACACCGAGAAGATCTGGCCGTAGTGAAGGGACGTCCACGATCGCCTCAGCCAGAGCAGGAACACCAAGAGGGCAAGGGCACCCAGGAAGTCGTAGAGCGCTGTGTGATGGTACGTGCCGCGCACCCCACCAATCGCCTCCGCTGCCGTGCACTCGAGGACGTTGTGCTGTGGGGCGAGGTCGAATCCTGGCTTGACGGTGAAACCACCGAAGAAGTCGGTTGAGGTCCCGAGGTGCTCGACGATCGCCAGGTCCCCGAGCCTTCCAACGACCGTTCCCAGGGCCAGCCCCGGTGCCGCCATGTCGAGGGACACCCACGGCTCGAGGCCGAGCCGCCTGATGCGCAACCAGGCGGCGAGGATGCCGCCTGTGAAGCCGCCCAGGATCGAGTAGGAGCCGGAAGGGCTCACAGCCGCCGCCAGGTCGAACCCAGGGTCGCCGAGGTGGGCGGGGATCGTGAGAAGCCGAGCGCCCAGAATGGCGCCCACGAGGGCCCATCCGAGCACTGACCAGTACTGCTCAACAGAGAAGCCACGCCCGCGGACCTCCCTGATCATGAGGAGCGAGCCGGCCACGAAACCGACAACCGCGAACACGCCGTGCAGAGACAGACTGAGGGGCCCTACCTCGACGATGGGAATGGGGGGATACGTGATGGCGAAGGTCATGTACGGAAGCAGGCTATTCATCGGCGCCCCCTAAGGAACACTGCGTCGGCTGGGTGCCCTGACGAGTAGGTTCCCTGCCTTGACTCGGTCGACGAGGCCACCAGAGGACTGGGCTGCAGCGCTCGCGGGGATGGGTGCCATGCTGCCGCTTGCGGCAGGAGTCATCCCCTTCGGCTTGATCTACGGCGCATCCGCGGCCGATGCCGGGCTGGCACCGGTTCTCGGACTGGGGATGTCCGTGATCGTCTTCGCGGGAGCAGCGCAGCTGGCCACGGTACAGCTGCTCAGCACGGGCGCCGGCTTCTTGGTGGTCGTGGCGACGGGGCTGGTCATCAACGCCAGGCACCTCATGTACTCCGCCTCGATCGAGCCGCACCTCAGGCAGCTGTCGGCCCCGGCCAAGGCCGTGGCCGCGTACCTGCTGACCGACCAGACGTATGCCCTCTCGATCGCCCGGTTCAGCCGGGAATCCGCAGCCAAGCTCTGGTTCCACGTCGGTGCCGGTCTCACGCTCTGGCTGACCTGGCAGGTGACGACGGCGATCGGGTACGTCGGGGGTGCCGCGCTCCCCGAGTCGTTGGCTCTCGACTTCGCGGTCCCTCTCGTCTTCCTGGCGCTTCTCGTACCGACGCTCACGGACAGATCCTCCTGGACGGCGGCGCTGACGGCAGGCATGCTCACCGTTTCTCTCGGCGCCCTTCCGCTGAATCTCGGCCTGTTCCTGGGAGCCCTCGGTGGGATCGCCGCGGGCCTGGTCGCCTCGAGGCTGCTGCATTGAGAGCGTGGCTGGCCGTCGTGTTGATCGGAGTCGGGACGTTCGCCACCCGACTGTCCTTCATCGCGGCTCTGGGCAGGGCGAAGCTGCCCGATTGGATCCCGCATGCGCTCCGGTACGTGCCCTCAGCCGTCCTCGCGGCCCTCACGATCCCTGCAGTGGTGGCTCCCTCGGGCGAGCTCGCCCTTTCACTCGCCAACGAGCGGATTGGGGCAGCCGTCGTCGCTGGCGTGATCGCCTGGATGACGAAGAATCCCGCCTTCACGGTCGTGGCCGGCATGGCGACCCTGTGGATCCTCGAGGCCCTCGGCTAACCACTGGCAGGGGCGCGCTGTCTAACCCTTGAGCCCAGAAAGGGGATTGCATGCTGCTATTGGCACAAGAAGGGTTCTTCGACGGGGTCCAGCAAGGCCTCGATGACGCCTGGGAGGGGATCGTCGAGTTCACGCCGAAACTCGTGGGTGCCTTGATCATCCTGCTGGTCGGGTGGCTGATCGCCAGGGTGCTGCGCCGCGCCTTCGAGGCGCTGTTCAAGGGGATCGGTCTCGATCGGCTTCTCGAACGTGCAGGCATGGGTGAGACGCTCACCGATGCCGGCTACACGGTGTCCGGACTCCTGGCGACGCTGGTCTACTGGATCGCCATCCTGATCACGCTTCTGCTGGCTTCGGAGACGCTGGACATAGGCGGGCTGAGTGAGCTGCTCAGAGACCTGATCGCCTACCTGCCGCTGATCTTCGTGGCTGCGGTCGTGATCCTCGTGGCTGGAGCCCTTGCGGCCGTCGTGGCAGAGTTGGTCGAGCCTTGGGCCGAGCGTGAAGGCGTCGCGTGGCTCACACCGGTGGCCCGCTGGTCCATCATCGGCTTCGGCTTCCTGGCCGCCTTCAACACGCTCAACCTGGCTGATGAGATCGTCAACACGCTGTTCATCGGCCTCGTGGGAACGATCGGCATCACGCTGGCGATCGCGTTCGGTGTGGGTGGCATCAAGACCGCCGAGAACTGGTGGAGGGGTGTGCTCCCCACCAAGTCCGCCAACAGGATGGAGAGCCCTCCCATGAAGGGAGACTCTGAAACCAGCTGAGCACGAGTCGCTCTTGGGATCTGGCGGGACCTACCGTCAGATCCCAAGCGCAACGTCCACGACCATCGCCGCGAACACGAGCGCCAGGTAGACGGTTGACATCCTGAAAACCGCCATTGCCCGTGACGGATTGCGCCAGAGCCGCATCGTCTCCAGCAGGAACCACCCTCCGAGGCCCGTCGCCGCCAGAAGGTACAAGATGCCCATGCCGGCCACGGGTGCCAGGAGAACGGTGAGCATCACCAAGATGCCGGTGTACGCCACGATGCTCCGAATGGCGAGCCGGTCGCCAACGACGCTCGGCAGCATCGGGATCCCCGCCCGTGAGTAGTCGTCCCGGTACCGGAGCGCCAGCGCCCAGAAGTGCGGGGGCGTCCAGAAGAACACGATCCCGAACATGAGCCAGGCGCTGAGGCTCAGGGATCCGTCGACGGCTGCCCAGCCGACC
>CAZKJJ010000150.1:0-5938 GCA_964553055.1 uncultured Acidimicrobiia bacterium | reverse complement strand
ATCGATCCAGAGCGCACAATGCCTGAACCAGGTCGGCTATGGCGGCTGCCTGCTCCGGAGCGACGTCACCCCGTTCGACGCCGTCGATGAGCTGAAGCAAGTGGCGTCGGAGGTTGCGGGTGCGCGGTCCACGGCGACGGTGCCGCTTCGGCACGACTTCCGGGTCGTGCGCTGCGCAGAGTCCGTTGTCACCGACGATCGGCGATCGGCATGGGCGACCGTCCCGGCGGGTCCCTGAACAGGTGGCCGGTTCGGGAACAGCCTGTGGCACGCCGAGGTCGATGCGCACCTCCTCTTCGACCGGTTGCCTGACGGCGGTGAGGGTGGGGCCTGTTCCCTGGAAGGGCTCGGGACCCTCGTCGAGATCCCCCTCAGGCTCTGTCAGCCACGTCCAGAGCTTCCCGAGGCTTCCCGTGGTGGCCTTGGAGCGCCGGAGGGACGACACACCGTCATAGGCGAACCGGACCGGATCATCTGGGACGAACACGGTCTGGTCGCCATCCACCTCGAGCGAGAAACGATCCCCATCCAGGGGCTGGAGTCGAACGCTCTGAGAGGGCCAAGAACCGAGAAGAGAAGCGCCTGCGTCCACGGCCACGCGCTCGCCGGTGACCTCGACGACGACCCTGAGACCGGGGTCCGGGTCGTGGGGTACCTGTAGCTGACCGGCAAACCGCATGGCTCATCTCCGCCCAGCCACCCCAGGTGGTCACTCTCGCGCGATGAGTGGCTGATGTCAAGCGTTTGACAGGTCGGATGGTGCGGTACCTGCGGTCACTGACACGTGTTCGACGCTGTCACGGGCCGTCCGCGTGGGGAGTCGAGCCGGTCTAAGAGTTGACCAGTCCCTTCCGTGGAGGCGAATGACAGCGCTGCTGCGTCCTGCTGAGTCAAGACGACCTGTCAAGGAACCTGCCTGGCGCCTCGGAGCGTCACATCGATGACGAGGAGGTTCCATGCGCGGTTCACAGTTGGCGATGGTCGGTGCAGGGCTGGCGCTCGTGCTGGCGGCCTGCAGCACACCGGACGTGACCGTCGCGCCGGTTGTGGGGGAATCAGGTCCCGCCCCGGGAATCTCGGTCGTTGGCGAAGGCGAGGTAGAAGGGGCGCCCGACACGCTCTCGATCTGGTTCGGTGTCTCGGTGCTGCGCCCCTCCGTCGACGAGGCGGTCGCGGACGCGGCTGAGCAGGCCGACGGCCTCATAGAGGCTCTCGAGGCGCAAGGTGTGGCGAAGGAGGACATCCAAACGGCGAACTACTCCATCTACCCCGAGTACGACTATCGGGAGACGGGCCAGGTGCTGAAGGGCTACAGGGTCGAGAACACCGTGTCAGCCAAGATTCGCGACCTGGAGAGCGCAGGCTCCGTGATCGACGCTGCTGCCGCAGCGGTGGGTGACGAAGTCCGTGTGAGCAATGTCTCCTTCGCGATCGAAGACGACGAGCAGCTCCTGGAAGCTGCACGAGCCGCCGCCTGGGCTGATGCCTCAGCCAAGGCTGGGCAGCTCGCAGGTCTGGCAGGCGTCCAGTTGGGAGAGGCGATCTCCATCAGCGAGAGTCTGGAAGCCGGGCCGCCAATCGTCATACCGTTCGCCAGGGAAGAAGCGGCCGCGATCGCCGACACGCCCATCCAGCCCGGTCAGCAGACAGTCACGATCCGTCTCCAGGTGCACTTCGCCATCTCGGACTGATCGACCTCGCTCATAAGATGGCTCGGTGGCACCGGCGCCGATCGAGCAGGCAGCTCTCGAGGCGGTCGTGGCTCCGTTTGCCTCCGCCAGGACACTTCCGGCTGAGGCCTACACGTCCCGGGACGTCTTCGGCTGGGAGCTGGCGCACTTCTTCGAGGAGACATGGGTTTGTGTGGGTCGCGCCCACGACGTGAGCACCGCTTCCGTCCGCTGCGTAGAGGCAGGCGCCGAAACGGTGCTGCTCAGCAGGGATGAGGTGGGGGAGCTCCGCGCCTTCTTCAACGTCTGCCGACATCGTGCTCACGAGCTTCTCGCTGCGGGGGAGGTGGCCTCCTCACTGATCTGCCCATACCACGGCTGGTCTTATCGCAAGGACGGCTCTCTGAGAGCGGCGCCCCGCTTTGGCGGATCGATACACGAGGCGGAGTTCGGCCTGACACCGGTCGACGTCACCGTCTGGGAAGGATGGATATTCGTCAACGTCTCTCGGTCCGCTCCTCCCCTTGCAGAGCACCTAGGCCACCTCACCGATCTGGTAGCGGCCCACCAGCCAGGAGGTCTCGACGTAGCAGCGCGTCTGGTCTACGAGGTCCGCGCCAACTGGAAGCTGCTGTGTGAGAACTACCACGAGTGCTACCACTGCCCAGGCATTCACCCGGAGCTCTGTGTGGTCTCACCGCCCGACAGTGGCCACAACCTCGAACCGGACGGAGCCTGGATCGGCGGCACGATGGACCTGAGGGAGGGGATGGCGACGATGTCCCTGGACGGAACCAGCAACGTGCCGCCGCTCGAAGGGCTCTCGGACGAGATGAAGCGCAAGGTCGGCTACTTCGGGCTGTTCCCGAACCTGCTCATCTCCCTGCACCCCGACTACGTCATGACCCATCGGCTGGAGCCCGTCGCACCCGACCGCACTCGGATCATCTGCGAGTTCCTGTTCACCACCCGGGAGGGCCTCGATCCGACGTACGCCACGGAGTTCTGGGACCTCGTCAACCGGCAGGACTGGAAGGCCTGCGAAGCGGTCCAACGGGGCACGGAGTCACGAGGCCACAGGCCAGGGCCGCTGGGGCCCAACGAGGACGCCGTCTACCAGTTCCTCAACATCGTTGCCAGGAGCTACACAGCAGGCAGGCTGGTGGTGCCCCGGTGAGCGAGCAGACCCGGGCTCGTTGGGACCAACGATGGCTGGAGGAGGAGCAGCCGACCCAGCCCTCGGAGTATCTGGTAGCGGTCGTCGGCCGGCTCCCCGGAGAGGGCACCGCTTTGGACGTGGCAGGAGGGCCAGGGCGTAACGCCATGTTCCTGGCGCGTCACGGCCTCGACGTCACCCTCGTCGACATCTCGCCGGTGGCGGTCGATCTTGCCAGAGAAGCAGCAAGCGATATCCGGCTCACGGCTGTCGTGCGCGACCTGGAGAAGGGTCCCTTTCCAGACGGCCCGTGGGACGTGATCATCTGCTTTCACTACCTGCAGCGAGATCTCTTCCCTGTCTTCCAGGAGACCTTGGCCCCCGGCGGCGTCCTGGTCTGCGAGATCGCCACCGAGCGGAACCTGGAGCGGCATCACCGGCCGCCCCTTCCCTACCTTCTTCGCGAGGGCGAACTGCCGACGCTCGTTCCCTCCCTGACGATCCTCGACCACTCAGAGCGTTGGCAGGACTCGGGGCGCCACGAAGCGAGGTTGCTGGCTACCAGGGCATTCCTACCCCAAGATTAGGTCCGCCCTCGGCGTCACACTCTGCGTGGTCGTGTTACGGTACAGGAGGCGCTTTGGGGGGACGGGTGGAGGACTCGCTCGCCGCATCCGACGACAGGCACGATCCTGCCTCGGGCAGGATCGCATCTCCCGACGTCCTCTTCACCATCGACCCCTTCATCGGCTGGAGGCGCTGGATGGTGACGCCGGCCGGCGAGGACAAGCGCCCTGTGCTGGCCAGCACCATCTCGGGCCACCGCTGGAGCTCGAGCAGCCACCGGGCCTTCTGTGCCCCACCAGACGACCAGGAGCTCCCTGCGGGGTCACATCGGGCACCTGACCCCCAGTGCTCATGCGGCGTCTATGCCTACAAGGGACCGCTGACCGACGTCTGGTCGGGGATCGGCGTCTGGGCTGAGGGAAACGTCATGCTGTGGGGAAGAGTGCTGGAAGGACAACTCGGGTATCGAGCCGAGCATGCCAGGATCATGGCACCGCTCTCGGTTCGGATCAGATGCGAGCCGGAGCCTGGCATTCCCGGCTGGAGCGGCATTCTGTGCCGGAGGCGGCCGACCACCGTCCTGACGACGGAAGGGGCCTTCATGCCACTCTGCTCGTACCACAGGACGAAGGTACATGACAGCCAGGGGCTCACCCCGGAGCTGTTCGGGATCATGGTCCGCAAGGACCTCAGGGATCGATACGACGTCGAGGTGTATTGGAGAGGAGCAACGCCGTGGACATAGGCGAGATCGAGCGCATTTGGGAAGTCGAGCCCATCGAGTTGCCGATCGAGGAGCCCGACCACGAGCCTGCAGAGGAGCCGATCGAGCTCGACTAGGGGTTCGTCAGCGAAAGCGACCGGGTCCGAGTTCCGGCGCGGTCATCCCTGCTTGTTCGAGCTGAACAGGGAGCCGTCCCTCCACCACCAACCTGCTCACTGCCCAGGCCAGGGCAGGTGACGTCATGATGCCGAATCCTCCCTGACCAGCCAGCCAGTAGAAGCCTTCGAGCTCAGGATCCTCGCCCACGACGGGGATCCGGTCGGGCGCGAAAGTCCGTAGTCCCGCCCACGCCGACCGCACGCTGAGGATCTCGAAAGTGACAGCTCGAGAGATCCGCTCGATGGCAAGCGCAACGTCTGCTTCCTCCGGCCGCACGTCGTGAGGCTCCATCGGAGTCTCCTCGGACAGTGATCCCAGGAAGTGGCCGCCTTCCGGCTTGAAGTACCACTGCTCCTCCACGTCGTCGACGAAGGGCAGGCCGGAGCTGGTGGCGCCTGACGGCGCAGGGAAGGTGAAGGCCGTCCTTCGCATCGGGCGGAGACCGATGGGAGATCCCCCTGCCATGACCGCGACTTCATCACACCAGGCACCTGCCGCGTTGACCACAGCGGAGGCCTGCACGATTACATTTGCCGAAGCTGCGGTCACCGTCCATCCCAGGGCCGACCGCTGCAGGGCCGTCACGCCGGCAGACGTGAGGATCTCGGCTCCTCTCGATCTGGCTCCGGCCACGAATGCCTGATGGAGAGCATGCACGTCGATCTCCCGAGCGTCGCTCTCGAGGACACCGAGGCCGACGTAGGAGGGGCGGAGCACGGGACAGGTCTGCAGGATCTGGTGCCGATCCAACAGCTGGACGGTTGGCCCCAACCTGGCGACGTCATCCGCAAGCCGCAGGACCGCTCGTTCTTGGTCTGGTCGGCCGAGGAACAGCAATGGCAGCGGCCGGAGCAGCGGGACATCGCAGAAGGAGGGGGGAGGCCTTTCGAAGAAGGACCTGGATGCCGTCGTGAGCGAACGGACGGTCCCGCTCTCGTAGGCCTCGGTGAACATCGCCGCGGAGCGTCCAGTGGTGTGAAACCCGAGTGTCTGCTCGCGTTCCAGAAGCACGACGCTCCCGTGACCTGCCAGCTCGTATGCGGCAGACGCCCCTCCTATCCCGCCGCCGATGACCACGAAATCGGCCTGCCGCACCCGCCAATCCTGGCAGACAGGCTGCCACCACCTGCTGCGGCCGCGACCGTAGAGTGAGCGGCCGGAGGGCTCCGCAGTTGCCAGCACATCTTGCAGGGTGGATCGATCTCGTGCTGCGGTGGCTCCATGTCGTCGCGGGCGTCGTCTGGATAGGCACATCCTTCTACTTCGTCTGGCTGGGGAATCGGATGCGGCCCGTCGAGCCTGCGGTCGACTGGATCGAAGGACAGCTGTGGGCGGTGCACGGCGGGGCCTTCTATCGGGTCCTCGACTACGGCCAGAACCCTCCCGTGCTGCCCGATCGGCTGCACTGGTTCCGATGGGAGGCCTACACGACGTGGCTGAGCGGAGTGGCGCTGCTCGTCCTGATCTACTACTTGGATGCCGAGGTCTTCCTCGTTCCTCCGGAGAGCGGCCTGCAGTCGTGGCAGGCAGCAGCGCTCGGAATGGGAACGCTGGCCGCCGGGTGGCTGGTGTACGACCGAATGTGCCGGTCGAGGCTCGAGGGGCCGTGGTTCACGATCGCCGCGTTGGCTCTCCTGTCGCTCACGGTCGCCGCCCTGGCGC
>CAZKJJ010000149.1:0-5947 GCA_964553055.1 uncultured Acidimicrobiia bacterium | reverse complement strand
CGCGACAACACGTCGTCACCGTCGGCCCCCGACGTGGCGCCGCTGACGTCGAGGGCACGAGCCAGATCGTCCACCGTCGCGGACGCCCCCTGATGGCTTGCCTGATCCAACAGCGACATCAAGAGCTCCCGCCTCACTGCCGGGTCTGCCTGCCAACGGTCTGAAGGCAGCGTCCACGTCACGGTTGTGAAGTCCTCGTCACGTAGCGCACGGCCGGTCGGAGCGTCCATGCGGGCGAGTCGCCACTGGCGCGACTGCGGCTTGACTCGGTCCCAGTGCTCCATGATGGCTCGGTGCTCTGGCACGACGCTCCTGGCTTGGGTCGCCTGGTCAGCATCGAGCCCTTCGAGCAAGCGGTCGAGCTGAAGCTTGGCTTGCTCGAAGGCCACTGTTGCCCCTGGGGGGTCGCCTGTCGCTTCTCTCACCCTCGCCGCGGCCAGCCAGACCAGCTGGGGCTGCTCTACGCCAGGACCGAGCGAAGCCACGGCTCGCTCGACCGTCCTCTGTGCCTCATCGAGGCGACCCAGAGCAAGCAGCCCCTCCGCTTCGATGGCCAGCAGACCCACGGCGATGTCGCTCATGTCGTGCTGCTCGGCAGTGGCGGCCGCTCGTCTGGCCAGGGCAGTCGCATGCTCGGCATCTCCGCGGTCGAGGTCGAGGCGAGCTCCGGTCTTCTGCAGCTGGACCGCTATCCACTGATTGTCCACGCCCTCTGCCAGTGCCAGCCCTTCGGCAACCAAGGATTCGGCAGCTTCGACGTCTCCTGCCAGTCGAGCCGCCAGGGCGAGAACGCCCAAGCACTGCGCTTCCCGAACAGCATCACCTGCTTCTCTGAAGTAGGCCCGTGCCTGTTCGGCACGACGGGCCCCATCGGCGTCGCCGAGCGCCCCGACCCTGACCGAGGCAGAGTTGGCCAGGACCATCGCTTCGCCCCTTCGCTCACCGAGCTGCCTGAAGATGGCAGCCGCTGCGTCGTAGCCGGCGAGCGCCTCGCCGGTACGGCCTCGGAAGTAGAGGAGGCTGGCCAGGTTGACGAGATTGACGCCTTCTCCTCTCCTGTGGCCTATCTCTCTCGAGAGTGTGAGGGCTTCTCGATACGCAGCCTCCGCTTCGTCGACGCTTCCCGTCTCTGCCTTCACGATGGCGAGGGTTCCGAGGACCGCCGCCCTGCCTCGCAGGTCGCCGCCGGAGTCAGCGTCATGGCGGGCTTCCGTGAGGGCCACCTCAGCGGGCCCATACTGCTGCAGCTCCACGAAGGCGCTCGCCAGGCGGTGGTTGGCCTCACCCCGCGCTGTTGCGGTGGAGGACGCCGCTACCGCCCTCTCCAACACGGGAACGGCTTCCGCTGCTTTGCCTGACCACACGAGGAAGGTGCCCAACGAGACGAGGGCGCGAGCCGCCTCAGACCCCAAGCCCGCAGCCTCTGCCTGGGCAAGAGCGCTGCGGCTATGGCGAGTCGCGACGTCGAGATCGCCTCCTGCGCCCGCTGCCCGAGCCTGACGCAGGAGGACGTCGGCCCTGCGCCGCGGATCCAGGGTCGCCAGGTTCTGCAGCTCATCGAGAACGAGCGCCTGTCCCTTCCTGCGGCCCAGCACATCAAGGACGTCTTCGAACTCCGCAAGCAGCGCGAAGCGGTCCTCTGAGGAGATACCAGCGACCTCGGTCAGCGCAACGGCTGTTTGGTAGTGCACGGCTGCGGTCTCGTAGGCGTGAACGCCTACTGCCCTCGACCCTGCCTCCTTGTGGTAGCGCAGCCCCCTCTGGTAGTCCCCTCCTCGTTCGAAGTGATGGGCGCGTTCGGACGGTGTCCCCAGGCCAGTCCGCTCCAGGGCCTCACCGACCTGGACATGGAGGTCCCTCGTGTCGTCGTCATCCACGAGCCGGTAGGCGACGCGTCTGACCTGTCCGTGAGCGAACTCGACGTGGCCACCAGCTTCGCGCATGAGCCCTCGCCTGATGAGGTGGTCGACGGCAGCGAGAAGGTCGGCGCTGCGGAGCCCTGGCATCGCCGAGAGCACCTCGAGGGAAGGTCGGTCGCCGTGCACAGCTGCAGCGTCGAGGACCTCGGACACGGATCCGGGCAGTGCGCTGAGCCTCTTGGAGACGAGCTCTTGAACCGTGCCCGCGATCGGCAGCTGGTCCCGGATCGGCAGCGGCCCATGGCCGGCCAGGTAGGCGGCGGCGTCGGTCGTCTCCAGGTCGTGCAACGCCCGGAGTGTCTCGAGGGTAAAGAGCGGGTTGCCGCCCGTGTCCTTGTAGAGGAGCTGTGAAGCCTCCTCCGAAACGGTCGAGACCCCCAGGCTCCGCCTCACCAACTCGATGGTCTCACCCTCAGAGAGCGGCGTCAGCACGATGCGGTGGGAGATTCCGTGAGCGTCCATGGCTCGTAGCGAGTCCCACACCTCCCGTCGCTCCCGAGCGTCCTCACTCCGGAAGCTCAAGCAGAGCAGTACGGCCGAGTCGCGCAGTCTCGCTGTCAATCCTTCGACCAGCCGAAGGGAGTCCAAGTCCGCCTCGTGGAGATCATCCATCACCACGAGATACGGGTTGATCCTTCCCAGCCCCAAGAGGATCTCGGCAAGGGCCTCTGTCGTGCGCGTTCTCTCCTCTTGTGGCTGGAGGCGAACACGGTCGGGGAGGTCAGGCAAGGCGTCTGACACCTGGGGCAGCAGCTCCGCCGCTTCACGAAGCCACACGGCCTCGACCTGCTGACCGAGCTGTCGGACGCGGAGTGGGGACAGCTCGTCCGCCAGCGCGGAGCGCACGACTTCGAATGGACCGGCGGTTGAGCTGCAGGTCCCCCAGAGGACGCCTAGTCCTCTCCAGTGGGCATCGTCTGCCAGCTGAGCGAGGAGCCTGGTCTTGCCTACGCCACTGTCTCCCTCGAGCAGGACCAAACCCCCTGCGCCTGCCATCGCCTCTTCCATGCGCGACAGAACCGTCGACCGTTGGGCATCCCTCCCCACGAATGGAATGGCTGCTGCGTCGAACAGAGGTGAGTTCGGAGCAGGCGTGAACGGCCTCGTCCCTCGCTCGGTTCTGGTGACGATCTCCCGGTAGAGCTGCTCTGTCGTCTCGGATGGATCGACCCCCAGCTCCTCGTCGAGAATCGAGCGGAGCCGTTCGTACTGCTGGATCGCCTCGGATGACCGGCCGATCAGAAAGGCGATCCGCATCACCTCCTGATGGGCCTCCTCCCTGAGGGGATCATGGAGGGCAAGCCTGTGAGCGAAGGCCAATGCCTCGCCGAACTGGGCCCTGCTCTTGGCGAGCTGCAGCAGCTCCTCGACGCCTGCCAGGTACTGGTTTCGGATTCTCCTCTGCTCTGGCAGCACCCAGTCGTCGTAGTACCCGGCGAGGAAGTCGCCGCGGTAGAGCCTGACCGCCCGTTCGAGCTCCTGGTATCGGCTGTCGGCTCCTCGCGTGCCTGAGCCGGCCAGTCCTCGTTCGAGCTCGTCGATGTCGATCCAGCACGCTGCCTTGTTGTTGAAGGCGACCGTGCTGGGCGTGACCACGAGGTAGGGATCCTGGGTAGGGATCTCCGAGAGGACGCTCTGGATCTGCCAGAGGGCCTGACTCAGCCTGCGCCTCGCTCTCGACTCTGGCTGGTCTGGCCAGAAGAGCCCCGCCAGGAGGTCGCGCGTGGGTGCCCGGTCGCGGTTGGTGACGAGGTAGGCGAAGAGGGATCGTCCTGCCTTCGACGCGATGGGCGGCAGAGAGCTGCCTTCCCACTCGAGCAGGAAACCGCCGAGCAGTTGTATGCGCAGCTGCCCCACACGGGCAACCTAGTGAAGGGGGGACATCGATGCCATGGGTACGCTGATTTCCGTGAGGACCTCGGACGTGTTGATCTTCATCGGCGCAGCCCTCTTGACCGTGGGGCTGGTGCTTCGCTTCTTCCCTGGTGCCCTGTCCTGGTTTGGGAATCTGCCGGGCGACATCCGAATACAGGGTGAGAAGTCGTCGATCTTCATCCCGATCACGTCGATGATCGTCATCTCGGTGGTGCTGAGCGCGGTCTTCGCGGTGGCCATCCGCCTATTCCGCAGTTGACACGGTCTGTTGCCGCAGGCCGACGGAGTCCCTCCTCGAAGGGCGCCGAGGCAGTGGTACCTTGACCCGGGGCCGGTAGCTCAATCGGCAGAGCAGGGGACTTTTAATCCCAAGGTCGTGGGTTCGATTCCCACCCGGCCCACGGGAGACTCCCAGGTACTCATTCTCGGCGGACCCAAGGGGCGGCCGCGGAGATGGGTGGATTCGGAAGGTCCAAGGTCCATCCCCCTGGACGATCCTGGTTGTCAACATGGCTAGGAGAACCATGGATCACAGTCAGCGAATCTGGGCACCTGCGGTGTCTACGGAGTGATGGGCTCGAGTGAGGTGGTTCGAAGGAGAGGGATGCGGACAGGCAGAGGACCGATGGTTGCGGTCGTGGCTGCTGTGATTCTGATGGCGGCCTGCCGTTCCGGGGGACCGGAGGAGGTGGTGTCTCCGACTTCCTCTTCTGTTGCGACGACTCCGCCAACGTCGGCTACCTCGGTTGCGGTAGTTACCACTACTGAGGCCGTTGCTGTGGAGACGCTGCAGCCAATGTCTGTAGTGGATGAGGCCTGCGTTCGGCTGCTTCTCGAGATGGATGAACTGCTGACCGACGCGAACGTGGGAGCTGTCCAATTTGGCGATGAGTTCTTCTCCTTGCAGGCGGCCGCCGTGTCGCGCCTGGCGTCGAGCCTGGAGGCGGCTGCGACGGACCAGTCCGTAGACGAGCTTCGGGCGGTCGCCAGCCGACTGGCCTCCGATGAAGCGGCAAGCGGCGATCATTCGGTGACGGAGGCAGCGCATGTGGAGCTGTCCCGTTTGGGATCCTCGCTCACAGATGCGGGCCATCAACGGTGCGCGAATCTTGGATCTGTCTACGACCCAGATCCTTCTGTGCTGCAGGGCGAAGCCGAGGTCTTGGCCGCTGCCGCGTTTCACCGGGACCTGTGGGAGCAGTATGGGTTCGACGTCTACACGGTGCAGACCTCGACGTTCATCGAAGCTGCTGGTGACGTATGCGGCGCTGTCCAGGGTCCGGTGCTGTATGCGGTCCAGGATGGGGTGGTCGGGGAGGCGGTCGACCTGATAGGTAACTGTGCTGTCGATCCGGACCATCCGGTGCTTGCGGAAGTGCTGCTTCTGACAGTGGATGAGATGTTCGATCTGATCGAGGAGCACGCCGCCGACGTGGCGGTCCGATTCAGCGAAGCCCGCGGCTACCCGCAGGAGATCCATGGCACCGCCGACGAGGGGCCATTCGGGCTTTTGGACCTGTTCCTGTGGGAAGGCCACCCGAGACCGGAGATGGTGTTCGACGAGCTTGAAGCCAACCGGGAGCTGTGGCGGTCCCAGGGCATCACCGACTATCGGTTTACCGTCCAGCAAGGCTGCAGCGGATGCCCGCCGCAAGATCCGGAGGAGTTTTTGGTACGGGGCGGTATCCCCAACACTGCCTCAGTCGCTGCCAGCGTTGAGCAGCTGTTCTGGATGGTGCTGTTCCTGCGCCATGCTGACGGGCTCCAGGTCAGCTACGACCCCGAATACGGCTACCCGACCCTCATCAGGACCGGAACCGAGCAAGACGGTCTCGAAATCTCTGTCACCAGCTTCGCAGCCGGAAGCTAGCAACCGCGCCCGGTGACGGACTGATCACAGATTGATCACAGACGCCCAACAACCAGTCGACATCAGCCGGTATGGGCGCCAGTTGGGATTCCCGCCAATCGCATCCCTGTTCACAGGCACAATCAGACAGTGAAGGGCAGGCTCGCACTGCGGCGTACAGGCCGGTATGAGCCCGTCATCTGACCTCAATCCCAAGGTTGTGGGTGCGATTCCCACCCGGCCCGCCGTTGTGATGTCGCGGGACATCGTGGACTGATGTGTCAGGGCATCGTAGACGGGGTCT
>CAZKJJ010000148.1:0-5972 GCA_964553055.1 uncultured Acidimicrobiia bacterium | reverse complement strand
TCCGAGTAGAGAGCCTGACGTATCAACTGTGAAGATCGTTCGAGCACTGGCCTATCGCCAATTCCAGCCCTTTGCCGATGGTCCCTACATCTGCCGCGGCCACGCTGAAGAAGGCTTCGACTCGACGGTTGTTCGCCTCGAGACAGATGACGGCCTCGTGGGTTGGGGGGAGATGGCACCCCTCGGCGCCTTCTACTCGAGCGCTTTCGCCGCCGGAGCTCGGGCCGGCGTAGCCGAACTGCTTCCCAGCCTTATCGGGCTCGACCCACGGGCAGTCGGAGTCATCAACCATGTCATGGACGAGGCCTTGATGGGCCATCCCTATGTGAAATCCCCGATCGACATGGCGTGCTGGGACCTGCTTGGCAAAGCCACCGACCTGCCGCTGGCGGAACTCACAGGCGGGCGTTTCGGATCAGCGGTGGACTTGTATCGATCCGTGTCGCAAGCAGCTCCCGAGGAGATGGCCAAAGCGGCCCGCGAATATGTCGATCGCGGCTACCGCCGAATCCAGGTCAAGGTCGGTGGCGATCCCATGGAGGATGTGGAGCGCATGCGGGCTGTGCAGGATGCCGTCTCAACCAAGGTGGTCCTCATCGCCGACGCAAACGGAGCCTGGCCGGTGGACGATGCCATGCGTTTCGCGACAGCGATGAAAGAAGTCGACTACTACCTGGAGCAGCCTTGCGCCACAATTGAACAGTGCACTCTGGTTCATGCATCGGCAGGCCGGCCGATGATCTTGGACGAATCAATCCAGACCGCTGACGATTTATTGACCGCGTACGCTTCTGGAGTGGTTCAGGGAGTCACAGTCAAACTCTCTCGGGTGGGCGGGATCAGCAAGGCTCGACTGATTCGTGATATCGCGACATCCCTCGGGATCAGGGTGTGCATCGAAGACACCGGCGGTAGCGACATCGACACGGCGGCGACAACGCACCTGATGATGTCGACGCCCGAGATATCTCGATTCCATACCGTGGACTTCATGAACTGGGTGACCGTAAGCAACGCGTCCGGGATGCCGCCCGCCTCGGATGGACGCATCGAGGCGCCCGGCCGGCCAGGCCTTGGGCTAGGTGTTCGAGAGGCCGCTTTGGGTGAGCCGTTTCTGGAGATCGGCTGATGGACGATCCGATGGGGGGCCTGGCATCGTGGCCAAGCAGCAGAGGCTCCTCCACTCACCGGGCAGCTTCACAAAACGGCGGATCTGGCAGATGGGTTAGCCGACCAGGACGTCGACCTTTTCGGGCGGATCGACACGAACCAGCCCTTCCTCAGATAGCTTCAGGTCGCCTATTTCCCCGCATGCGAAGCAGAACTCGAGCTGAGAGAACGGACTGGGTAGATCACAGCCCATTCTCGCAATCTGACTGAAGAGGGCCTCGAAGCCCAGGCTCACTTTCTCGAGAGGCTCTTCTGCGTGCAGTCCGAGCAGGGGCATCCCGACCGAGGCCACCACGTCCCCATCTTCCACGGCTACCTTGCCGCCACCGATCTCAACCAGATGATTCGCGGCTACCGCCATGTCTTCGGGGTTCGTGCCGACAATGACGATGTTCTCGCAGACGGCGTTGGCTGTGGAGGCGAATGCACCTTTCTTGAGGTTGAATCCGGTCACGAAGCCAAGCCCGATTCCCGTTCCCTTTCCGAGCCGATCGATCATCGCCAGCAGAAGGATGTCTCTATCCACGTCGGCGTCGATTCGCCCGTCTGTCACGGAGACCTCCTCGTGCTGTTCGCCTGTGATGAGGCTCCCAGCAGTGACTGCGATCACACGCACGTCAACCTCGTTCTCGGAGGTGTCGACCCTGAAAGTCAGGTCTTCTGGCGTCACCGGTCGAGGAACGGTCACCGTGCCATAGAAGAAGTCCGGATATTCAGTAGGCCGTAGCTCCGCAACAAATCTGCCGGCTTCATAGACGGTCTCACCACCGACGATCACAGATGCGATGGCGTATGTTTCCAAGTCGTCCAACAGCACGATGTCGGCATAGCGACCGGGCGATACCGACCCAATGTCCTGTTGTGCGTAGAAGACCTCGGCGACGTTCAACGACGCCATCTGTACGGCGCGGACAGGCTCGACACCTTGGCTGATGGCGGTACGCACAGCATGATCAATGGTCCCCTCTGTCAGGAGCTTCTCAGGAGACGCCAGGTCGGCGCAGAAACCAAGACCCCGAGGGTCAATGCCGAACTCGGTATAGGCACGTACAAGTTCAGGGGCGTCGATACATCCCGACCCATGGCGCATGAAAAGCTTCATTCCGGCTCGGGTCTTGGCGATGGCATCCTCCGCAGAGACGGTCTCGTGGTCGGTGTATGCACCGACAGCTACGAACGCCTGTAACTGACGGTTGTTGATACCGGCTGCATGACCTGTGATGACCTTCCTTCGAGCCAGCGTCTCGTCAAAGAGATCGAGAATCTCGGGGTAATGGTCAACCACCGGGATGTACGGAGGTTCCTCCAATCCATAACAGCCCTCCCAATCGAGAATCTCGAGCATCTCGTCAGGGCTGATGCCTGGTGTGGGCGTTAGCCCCAACTCACGATTCTGGAGCCATGAGAGCACCGGCACCAAAAACAGCAAGCGCATGGGCATCTCGTCAAAGGCTTCCTTGAGGAAACGAATTGCCGGCACGCCCCCAACAATGCCCGGCCCATAGAACCCGTCCGCAGTTGCGGTGACTCCGTGGCTGAGCAGGGCTTCGACGAAGGCATTCACGGCGATATAGCTGTGATATTGGTGGAGGTGACCATCCACGAGACCAGGTGAAATGTGCAAGCCAGATGCATCGATTACGCGGGTGTCCGATCCTTTTGCATATGCCACATCGCCAACAGCGGCGATTCGATCTCCCTTGACTGCCACATCCGACGGATAGAGTTCGGCTGTCGAGACATTTATCAACGTGCCGCCCTCGATCAAGAGATCGGCTGGGGTCCGGCCCATCGCCACGTCGATGAGTTCGCGTCTTCGCATCTCAAACCTCGCTTCCCTGCGCACCACGGTCACGTGACGCGCAGACCAGAGGGATACCTTCTGTTCTGAAACTACCACCTGGTGGTGACACCTGTCGACGGCCCAAACCCACCTGCGGCCAGTCGCTATAGGATGGCCGTCTCCGGGGTGCCACGCCCGGTCCCCGATCAAAATTCACTGAGGAGAAGGCGAGAACATGAGGCTCGACGGCAAGGTGGCGTTGGTCACAGGCGCATCATCCGGCATCGGTTACGCCATAGCGCAGAGGTTCGGCGAGGAGGGCGCCAAGGTGGGGATGGTTGCGTATTCACAATTGGAGCGAGCGCAAGGGATAGCGGACAAGATCGTGAGCGATGGCGGTGAAGCGATTGCCATGAAGGCAGATTTGGCCAACGTCGAGGACATCGAACGACTCGTTGACCAGACGATCGAGAAATTCGGGCGGATCGACATCCTGGTCAATTGCGCTGGTGTCTTTTTCATTCGACTCCTGGACGAACTGACCGAGGACGAATGGGATACGACTCTCGATGTGAACGTGAAGGGTGCCTTCTTTCTGACCCAGAAGGTGGCGCCTCACATGATCGAGCAGGGGAAGGGGAACGTGATATTCATCGGCTCCATATTCGGGCCACGCGGCGTTCCAGCCGCAGCTTCCTACGGCGCATCGAAGGCAGCACTGCACGGGCTAACCGAATGCCTGGCGGTAGAGCTTGCCCCAACGATCAGGGTCAACGCGGTAGCCCCCGGCAATATCGACACGCCAATGAATCAAGAGCTCTACGAGAAGTTCGGTGGGCGAGAGGCATTCCGTGTCCAGTATCCGATGGGCCGTATTGGACTGGAAACCGACGTTGCCAGCGCAGCTACTTTCCTGGCCTCCGACGAAGCGGAATGGATAACGGGCATTGTCATGCCAGTCGACGGCGGATATATGGCCAAGTAGAACTCACACGCCCAGATAGGTGTGTTGGACGTCTGGAGCGTTCGCCAGCTCCTCTGCAGGCCCTTCGAACGCGATCGCACCCTTTTTCATGACGTAGACGTAGTCAGCCAGACTCAATGCGAGTGAGAGATTCTGCTCCACCAACAGGATCGGTAGTTCCGCCGTCGCACGAAGGTGCCTGATCACTTCCACGACTTGCTGCACGAGGAGGGGAGCGAGTCCTTCGTCCGGCTCGTCCATCAACAGGAGTTCTGGATTCGTGAGCAAGGCTCGTGCGATGGCAAGCATCTGCTGCTCTCCCCCCGACAGGACGGATCCCTTCTGCTTCATGCGCACCTCGAGGCCCGGAAAGAGCGCAACGATACGGTCGAGATCCCAGACATCTCTGCCCGGTCCATCGCGGTCCCTCTCGAAGACCTGCAGGTGCTCAGCCACCGTGAGAGAAGGGAAGATCCGCCGTCCTTGGGGCACCAGACTGATGCCTTCCTTGGCGATCTCGTGAGCAGGTTTCTTTGTGATGTCCACACCCTTGAAGGTGATGGTTCCTCGTTCCGGCGGTGAGAACCCGACGATTGAACGGAGCGTCGTTGTCTTTCCGACCCCGTTCCTGCCCATGAGGGCGACGACCTGGCCGGGACCCACGTTGAGGGAGACACCCTGGAGTACGTAGCTGTCTCCGTAATACGTGTGGATGTCGTTGATCTCGAGGACGTTATGCATAGGCCTGACCGAAATACACCTCTCGCACTGTTTCGTTCGCTCGGATCTCCTCCGCGCTTCCCTCGGCGAGGACCTGTCCCTGGTGCATCACCGTCACCTCGTTGGCGACCTCGAACGCCACGTCCATGTCATGTTCGATGATGAGCACGGTCAGTCCCGGGTCTAGTGCCCTGATCAGCTCCACCATGGATCTGCTCTCCGCCAGGGACAAGCCGGCTGCCGGCTCGTCGAGCAGCAGCACTTGTGGTTCCGAGGCGAGGGTCACGACCAGTTCGAGTTGTCTTTGATGGCCGTAGGAGAGGTTGGCAACCTGCGTGTCCCGTTCGTCCCACAGGTCGGCCATCTCGAGGAGGTTGCGGCAACGTTCATTGACATCCTCTAGCCGGGTCACCGGCACGTGCATGAGGTACTTTTGCCGTTTGACACCCATTACCCCAAGACGAACATTGTTCACTACGGTCAGCTCCGGGAATAGGTTGGTGACCTGGAACGTGCGACCGAGTCCCATCCTCGTCCGAGCGTGGGAGGCCATGGCGGTGACCTTCTCACCGAATAGGTGGATGTCGCCTGCGGAGGGTTTGTATACGCCGGTGATCAGGTTGAACAAGGTCGTTTTGCCAGCACCATTAGGTCCTAGGATCACTTTCCGGGTGCCTGAGAACGCCGACAGGGTGACGTCATGCACGGCACGTACCCGACCGAAGGTTTTGCTGACCCCCTCCAATCGCAGGGTTTCCACCGCATCTCGCCCATCCATCTCCGCCGTCGATCGACCTACCCCCGGGACAATCGACTCGACTGGAGTCGCCAGACCTTGGACGGCTTTTCTTGTGTCAGCCATCGCGGCGGCTTCCTGGCCGACGCCGGTCGCTGTGCGCCACCTTTGAGGTAGCAATCCGAGGATTCCCCTGGGGGCGAAGAAGACGGTGACGATGTACGCCAGGCCAAGGGCGATCACCCAATGGTCGAAGAACACACTCAGATAGTTGCGAAGTCCCGTGACGAGCGCCGCTCCGATTATCGGACCGGAGAGGGTTCCGGCGCCGCCGATGATCACCATGAGCATCGCTTCGAAGGAGGTGTCGACCCCGAGAACCGTGGGCGAGATGAACTGAGTGGAGTAGGTGTACAGCACCCCTGCTACACCTGCGAAGGCTCCGGCGATGACGAACACGATGTATTTGTGTAGCCACACGTTGTAACCGTTGGTCTTCATCCTGAGCTCACTCTCTTTGATGCCCCGCAACGTGAGACCAAATGGTGAGCGCACCAAGCGGTACATGAGAAGACCGGAAACGAGAAAGACGCCGAGGA
>CAZKJJ010000147.1:0-5995 GCA_964553055.1 uncultured Acidimicrobiia bacterium | reverse complement strand
ATGTCGGCGCCGTGTTCGCTCATCGTCTGCAGGCGGCAGCCCGGTGGGTGCCGCGCCGAGTGGGCATCGACCAGGCAGTGCGGCCGATAACCGCGCCCGTGCACCTGGACATCCCGCCTGAGCGGCTGGCTGTGATCGCCTCCCGGGTCATAGCCGAGAAGCGTCTGGACACCGACCATCTCGATCTCGACCTTCCCTCCGTCGAGGAGGCGATCTCGGATGTGCGCGCCAGGATCGCGGCGGCCAACCAGGCAACGTTCACGGAACTCGTGGAACACTGCACACGCCCTGTCGAGGTGGTCGCCTACTTCCTGGCGGTGTTGGAGCTGGCGAGGTGGGGGACCGTGCATCTTGCCCAAGACACCTGGATGGCGGAGATCCTCGTCCAGCAGGCGAGCGAGACGTGATCGAGCCCGCAGCAGCGATCGAGGCGATGCTCTTCGTGGCGGAGGAGCCGATCCCTGCCGAGGAGTTGGCGGAAGTCCTCGAGCTGTCACACGAGGACGTGGAGCGGATGCTCGGTGAGTATGGGAAGGCCCTCGAGCACCGCGCAGCCGGCATCGTTTTGCGCAACGTGGGCGGCGGGTGGCGTCTGTACTCCCACCCTGACGCCCTTCCCTATCTGGAGAGATTCGCGTCCACTGCGACGGCGAACCGGCTCAGCGCGGCCGCCGTCGAGACCCTGGCGGTCGTGGCATACCAACAGCCCGTCGCCAGGAATCAGGTCTCAGAGATACGAGGCGTCGACTCCGACTCGGTCCTCAGGACCCTCGAACGCAGAGGACTCATCTCCGAGGTCGGCCGAGCGCCGGGATCAGGAAGCGCCACGCTCTACGGCACGACGCCCCTGTTCCTGGAGCGCATGGGTCTGACCCGACTCGAGGAGCTGCCCCCGCTTGCCGACCATGTGCCGGCGGCAGATGCCGTCGAGTCCTTCGAGGAGACCATCAGGGCCGAAGATTGAGGCTGCGGCTGCAGAAGGCGATCGCCCAGACCGGCATGACCTCGCGGCGGGCGGCCGAGAACCTCATTCGAAAGGGCAGAGTCAGCGTCAACGGCATGCCTGCTCACCTCGGTGACAGGATCGACCCCGCGATCGATCACGTAGAGGTCGACGGCGTTCCCCTTCCCGTCAGGCCGACGCTCGAGTACTTCTTGATCAACAAGCCGGCAGGCCACGTGTCGACCTCTTCGGATCCGCAAGGAAGGCCCACCGTCACCGGCCTCGGGCCGCCCGAGGCCAGGGTGTGGCCGGTTGGTCGCCTCGACGTCGACTCAGAAGGGCTGCTGATCCTCACCAACGACGGGACGCTCACCTTTCTGCTCACCCACCCTCGGCATGGCGTCACGAAGACATACCGAGTGCTTCTGGAAGGCGTGGTGTCGGAGGCTCATCTCCGCGTGCTCCTCGATGGTGTCCAGCTCGAGGACGGGCTTGCCAGGGCCGTCGACGCGAGAGTCCTCGATCGAGCAGCACACCGGACGTCGGTGGAGGTGGTCATGGGTGAAGGGCGAAAACGGGAGGTGCGGCGAATGTTCCACGCGCTTGGGTTTCCCGTCGTGCGCCTGTTCCGGTCGGCGATCGACGGCCTCGAGGATCCGAGGCTGCGCCCCGGCCAGCACCGACCGCTGAGCGTCCACGAAGTACGGGCGCTGTATGAGGCTGCCGGCTGGCAGAGCGATACTGTGCCCATGGTGCAGGGGACGTGGGTCGTAGCGGTGGACGGGCCGGCAGGTGCGGGTAAGACCACGGTCAGCAGGGCTGTGGCGCGGTTGCTGGGCCTGGAACACCTCGACACGGGTGCCTACTACAGAGCCGCCACGCTGCTGGCGCTGCGAAGAGGCCTGGCCGCGAGCGACGGGGAGCTCGTCGCGGCGTTGGGGGACGAGCAGCTGGACTACCGGAACGGCAGGACGACCCTCTCCGCGGAGGACGTGACGGAGGCCATTCGAGGCAGCGAGGTCACCTCTCGTGTCTCGGACATTGCCGCCGTGCCGGAGGTTCGAAGCGTGATGGTGAACAGGCAGCGGGAGTGGGTTGCCGTTCGTGGTGGCTCTGCCATCGTTGAAGGCAGAGACATCGGAACGGTCGTGTTTCCTGGGGCAAGACTGAAGGTGTTCCTCACCGGCTCGCCCGAGATCAGGGCCGAACGGAGGGCCGCCCAGCATCCAGAGCTCCCAGATGTTCACCTCGAGCTCGAGAGGAGAGATGACCTGGACTCGAGGAGGGACGCATCGCCCCTCACCCCAGCCGAGGACGCGGTGGTCATCGACACGTCCCAGATGGCCTTCGAGGAGGTCGTCGCCGCGGTCGTGCACCTTGCCAGACAGCGGGGGTTCTGACTCAGGAGTGCTCGAGGCCGACGAGGGTCAACGCCTCTGTGGCGGTCCACGCTCGGTCGGCCTCCAGGATGCCACCGACGCCCTGGCGCGCCGCGCTGTATCCGGCTTCGACGAGTTCACGTAGCGTGGTGACCAGTGCTCGAAGCTGCGGTGGGAGCGGGAAGTACTCGCCTTCGGTAGTGACGCTGACGACCTCGGTGCCTCGGGCCGGATCCAGACGATCGACCACCTCACGTACCAGATGGTCGGGAGCGGAGGCTCCTGCCGTCACACCGACGATCTGGGCATCCTCGATCCAGCGGGCTTCGATGTCTGTCGCTCCTTCGATCCGATGGGCTCGGGCGCCCTCCGCCCTCGCCACTCTCACCAGCGCCCGTGTGTTCGAGGAGCTCTCAGACCCTATGACGAGAATCACATCGCACGTGGCGGCAAGCTTCCTCACGGCGTCCTGTCGGTTGGTGGTGGCGTAGCACAGGTCGCTCTTGCGGGCGGTCCACAGATCGGGGTAGGCAGACCTTGCCCCTTCGAGCACCGACTCCCACTCGTGCACGCCGAGCGTCGTCTGGGCTACCAACGCCACGCGGCCGCCATGCGGCGAGAAGTCTGACAGCCCATCCTCGGGTTCCACGAGGGTCATGTGCGCTGGCGCCTCGGCCAGCGTCCCCACGGCCTCATCGTGCCCACCGTGGCCAACATAGATGATGCTGAAGTCCTGGTCTGCCAGACGCCTCACCTCGTGGTGGACCTTGGTCACCAGCGGGCACACCGCGTCGATGACGATCATGGCTCGGCGGTCCGCCTCCGCGACCACGTCAGGAGCAGAGCCGTGGGCACTCAGCATGACCGGTGCCCCCTCTGGCACCTCCGAGATGTCGTTGACGAAGACGACACCCACGCGCTCGAAGGCCCCGACGACCCATTCGTTGTGCACGATCTGGTGAAAGCAGTACACGGGAGGGTCGAAGATGCGAGTCATCCACGTCAACGCCTTGATCGCCATCTCGACACCCGCACAGAAGCCGCGTGGCTCGGCGATCATGACCCGCTCGACCATGGTTCCATGGTAGGGGGCGTCCCAGGATGGATCGGTCTGGCCCCTCCTATCCTGAGACCGTGAAGGGCTTCACACTTCCGATCGTCGCCGTCGTCGGCAGGCCAAACGTTGGAAAGTCCACGCTGGTCAATCGAGTGCTGCGCAAGCGGTCTGCTGTCGTCGAGGCAGAGCCAGGCGTCACTCGCGACAGGAGAGAGTTTCCTGCCGACTGGGCGGGTCGCCCTTTCCTGCTGATCGACACGGGCGGATGGGTGACCACCCCGGGAGATACGCTCGCAGCGGACATCGGATACCAGGCGGAGGCGGCCGTCAGGGCCGCCGATCTGGTGCTGTTCGTCGTTGACGCCACGACCGGCGTCACGGAGGACGATGCCGGTGTCGCTGAGCTGCTCAGGGTCTCACCGAAAGAGGTGATTCTGGTGGTGAACAAGATCGACGATGCAGCCCATGAGCCTCTCACAGCGCAGTTCTGGAAACTGGGCCTCGGAGACCCGGTCGGTGTCAGCTCGCTCCACGGACGAGGAGTGGGGGAGCTACTCGATGTGGTCGTCGACAGGCTCGGCGATACCGGGGACGTCGAGCACGATGACGAAGTGCCGAGGCTGGCGCTGGTGGGCAGGCCGAACGTCGGCAAGTCGACGTTGCTCAACCATCTCCTCGGCGCGCCGCGCGTCCTCGTGTCTCCGACACCAGGAACGACGCGCGACCCAATCGACGCAGAGGTCGAGCTCGAGGGGACTCGGTTTCGGGTGATCGACACCGCAGGGATACGAAGGCGCGTCAAGGCGCTCGATCCTGCCGACTTCTATTCGGTGGCGCGAGCCAGGGAGGTCCTCCAGAAGGCGGACGTCGCTGTCCTGATCATCGACGGGACGGAAGGCGTCACGTTCCAGGATCAGCGGATCGCCCAAGAGGCTGCCGAGTCAGGGGCAGGGCTGGTCATCCTCCTCAACAAGTGGGACATCGCAGACCAGGAACAGAAGGAGGTGACGGTCGTCGGGGTCGCGGACCGCCTCGGGTTCGCATCGTGGGCTCCCGTACTGCGAGGCTCGGCACTCACAGGTGCGCGGATCCACCGGCTCCCTGCTCTGCTCGACATGGTCCTTCAGAACCGGCAGTGGCGCCTCCCTACCGGCAAGCTCAACCGCCTGGTCAGAGGATGGGCCGATGCCCACCCTCCGCCCGTCCGCAAGGGAAGGCGCCCAAAGATCCTCTATGCAGTCCAGGCGGGCGTTGCGCCTCCTTTGATCGTGCTGTTCATCGGTGGAGGCGACGTGGGGGCGGACTACGTCAGGTTCCTCGAGAACCGCCTTCGCGGGATGTTCCCGCTGGAAGGCACTCCTATACATATAGTCACACGCCGAAAGTCGAGAGTGCGTGTCTGACGAGAGAGTGCGAGAGGCGATCGAGCGTTCCAGGCGAGGCGGCCCCGAGCGTCATCACAGCAAGCTCGCCACGCAGAACAAGCTGTTCGTGCGGGACCGAATCGCGCTGCTGTGCGATGCCGGAACGTTCGTCGAGGACGGCCTCCTGGCACATGTCGACACCGCAGAGCTCGGTGCGGACGGCGTCGTCACCGGAAGGGCCCAGGTCGACGGCAGGCCCGTGTGGGTCGTCGCCAACGACCCGACCGTCAAGGCAGGAAGCTGGGGCGCCCGAACCGTCGAGAAGATCGTGAGGGCACTGGAGGGCGCCTACGACGAACGACTGCCTGTCTTCTACCTGGTGGACTCCGCTGGAGCGCGGATCACCGACCAGGTCGAGCTCTTCCCAGGCCGCCGGGGGGCGGGCCGTATCTTCTACAACCAGGTCCGTCTTTCGGGACGAGTCCCGCAGATCTGCTGTCTGTTCGGACCGTCCGCGGCCGGCGGCGCCTATATCCCTTCGTTCTGCGACGTGGTGATCATGGTGGAAGGGAACGCTTCGATGTATCTCGGATCACCGCGCATGGCCGAGATGGTGGTGGGGGAGGCCACGACGCTCGAGGAGATGGGAGGCGCCCGCATGCACTGCACGGTCTCAGGATGCGGCGACGTCCTGGTCCAGACAGACGAGGAGGCGATCTCGTGGGCCCAGGCGTACTTCTCGTACGTTCCAGACCACTACGAGCTGCCGCCTCCGCGATTTGCGGGGGAGCCCGCCGAGAAGGTCGGCCCCCTCTCGGGGATCATCCCGCATGAGGAGGCGAAGGGCTACGACATGCACGAGCTGCTTCGAGGTCTGTTCGACGGGGGAAGCATCCTGGAGATCAAGGAGCTCTACGCCGCCGAGGTGATCACCGCCTTGGCCAGGCTCGACGGGAGGAGTGTGGGCGTGGTCGCCTCCAACCCCGAGCACCTGGGTGGCGTCCTGTTCGTCGATTCGGCAGACAAGGCTGCTCGGTTCATATGGCTGTGCGACGCGTTCAACATCCCTCTCGTCTTCCTCGCAGACGTGCCCGGCTTCATGGTGGGCACGGAGGTGGAACGGGAGGGGATCATCAGGGCGGGCGCCAAGATGATCACGGCTGTGTCGGAGGCGACTGTTCCGCGGATCTCGGTGATAGTGCGGAAGGCCTATGGGGCAGGTCTGTACGCGTTCAGCGGACCAGGGTTCCGC
>CAZKJJ010000146.1:0-5999 GCA_964553055.1 uncultured Acidimicrobiia bacterium | reverse complement strand
ACATCGTCACGGTCACAGAATCCGGTGTGGAGTCGTTCAACAACTCGTCGAGGGAGCTCCATGTGGTCGGCTGAGGCGCAGCCTCCTGGGGGACGTCCATGACGCTGTGGTCCCGTCGCTGGGTCAGAGTGGCCGCGGTGGCAGCCGTCGTCGTCGTGCTGTCGGCAGGAGCCGTGGCCGTCTTCACGGGACCTGCCCAGACGACGCCCCCCACCACCGGGGTCGACACCTCGATCCCGCCCGAGACGCTGCGCTCCATCTCGGAGATCACGTCGACGTCGATCATCAGGATGACCACCACCCGACCGGCGAGCTCAACGACGGTCGGGACTGAGTCATCGACGACGCAGGCCACGACGACGACCTTCGGATCGACCGACACGACGTTCGAATCGACAGACACGTCGTTCGAGACGACAGACACGACGGGCTAGCTGTCGGCCTCGAGCCGATACACCCTGCCTGCACCGGTGAGCACGTAGAGCTCCCCGAACCCGTCCCTACCGAACGACCAGGCATTGCCCGAGAAGGTCAGCTCAGGCCAGTCTCTGTGATCGAACACGGTCCCGTTCCGGTAGTCGAAGCTCCTGACCCAACCGCCGCACAGATCCGAGTAGAAGTAGTGACCTGTCAGGTGGGGGAGTGCAGCTCCCCGGTAGACCAACCCTCCGATCACCGTGCAGTTGCCGCCCGAACTCGCGTACTCGACGGCGGGCAGCACGGTGCCTGCGTTGCTGCAGGCCGAGCCTGGCGGGTAGCAGTGGATGCCCTCCAGCACGTCCCACCCCAGGTCGAGGCCGGAGGAGGCGGTGCTCACGACGCTGATCTCCTCCCACGAGCTCTGTCCAACGTCTGCGATGAACAGGACACCCTCGTCGGGGTCGATCGCGGTGCGCCACGGATTCCGCAACCCCTTGTGCAACACCTCGGGGGCTCCTCCTCCTGTTGCGTAGGGATTGTCTGCCGGGATCCCGTAGGGGATGCCGCCGTCGACGTCGATGCGGAGTATCGACCCCAACAGCCGGGAAGGGTCCCTGGCGGGGCACGGGCTGGGACAGCCGCCCCCTCCTCCGTCTCCAAGCGCGACGTACAGGTAGCCGTCAGGACCGAACTCGATCATGCCCCCGTTGTGGTTGCTGAAAGGCTGCGGCACGGTCAGCAGGACCCGCCGGCTCGATGGGTCTGCGAGGTCTGGGTCGGCGGAGGCCTGGAACTCGGCGATTTCCGTGTTCCCCGAGGTGTTGGTGTAGTGGAGGTAGAAGAGCCCGTTGCTCCCGTAGTCGGGATGGAACGCCATCCCCAGCAGACCCCGCTCTCCCCCCTCGAGTACCAGGCCGCTGATGTCGAGGTACGGCGTCGATGTGACGGACCCGTCCACCAGGATCATCACCCGCCCTGCCAGCTCGGTGATGAACAGCCTGGCGTCGCCGGCAGGGGCGGTGGCGAAGGTCGGAGCGGTGAGACCCTGCGCCACCTGGCGGAACACCACGTCGGGCCGAGGCGGAGGGAACAGGGGTGTGAGGCCGAGGGCCCTGGCCAGGAAGCTGGCCATCTGCGCCCTGGTGACGTGGTCGGCGGGACAGAACAGACCGGGACCGCAGCCGAGGGTGATGCCCGCGGCCGCCACCGCGTCGATGGACGGTTCGTGACGGTTCCCTTCATCGTCCGTGAACGCGTTCGCGCCAGGAGGCAGCTCGAAGGCCCTTCGTAGGAAGCTGGCCATCTGCGCCCTGGTGATCGGATCGGAGGGACAGTACGCATCGGGGCCGCACCCGTCGGTGATTCCTGCCGCGGCGATCGCATCGATCGCGGCTTCGTGGCCGCTTCCCTCGTCGTCCGAGAAGGCATCCGGGCCTGGGGGCAGGTCCAGCGCTCGGGTCAGGAACGTCGCCATCTGGCCGCGACTGACACGGTCGTACGGGCAGTATCGGGGAGAGAGGGCATCGCACCCCTGGGTGACGCCGTCGGCGTAGATCGCCTCGATGTTGCCCTCGTGGCTGATGCCGTCGTCGTCGATGAAACTTCCTCCTGGCGGTAGGACGGCGAAGGCCATCGACAGCCCGATGAACGGGACGCAGGCGACGATTCCGGCGATCAGCGTCAGGCGGCGCACGGCAGCCCTGTCAGTATCGTCAGCGGCGAGGGCTTGTTCGAGGAACCAACCGGCTCCTTCCGACGTCTTGATACTGAACACTGGAGGCGGATGACGATTCGCAGGCAGCCGGTCGTGAACGTGGCGGCGTTGAGCGCGCTGGCGCTGCTCGTTGCCTCGTGTGGGGCAGGCACCCGATCAGAGCCCCCTACGAGCGCAGCACCCGAAACCACCAATACGGTCGCCGTGCCGACCGTGACGACAGCGACGACCTCTCCAGTAGCGACGACTCTGCCAGGAGAGGCCTTCGAGCTGGGCCCGGCCCCAGGAGTCGTGCTGGGGGTGGTGAGTGTGGCGCATGACGACGTTCTCAACGTGAGGGACCTCCCCGGCCTGGAAGGGGCCATCATCGCCGAGCTCGATCCCCTCGAAGACGAAGTCAGCGCCACCGGTCGGGCCCGGCTGCTTCCGACGACGATCTGGTACGAGGTCATCTCACAGGGAACCCGGGGCTGGGCGAACGCCTCGTATCTGGCCTATCTCGGCGACACGGACGACGCCGCTTCAGAGATCGTCGAGCTGCTGGGGGCGATCCCCACCGCCGAGACGATGGAGGCGCTGGGCAGCGCGGCGGCTGCGGCGCTCGCCTCCGAAGACCCGCCTTCACAGATCACCATGTCCGTCGCGCCGACCCAGGGTGACCTGGGGGAGGTCACCTTCGATGTGCTGGGCCTTGGTGACGATGCCGTCTACGGCTTCCGGCTGCACGTCTTCGGCCAGCCGTCCGGCGCAGGGGGATTCTCCCTGCACTCCGTCCAGCGGACGCTGCTGTGTGGGCGCGGTGTCACGCCAGACGGTCTCTGCGTCTGAGCCCAGAAACCCGAATCGCTCAACGCTGCATGAAGGGACGCCGAGAACACCTGCATGCGCTTCATGCGGGGGACGGTGGTGGCCGTCCTGGTGGGAATCGTCCTGACGGGCTGGCCGCTGCCTCGGCCAGCGGAAGCACGCCACATCTACGACATGTACTTCCCGCTGTCTGGCGACGGCTACTACTTCTACAAGTCGTTCGGTGCGTGCCGGGACAACTGCCGCCGCAAGCACACCGGGGTGGACATCGTCGCTCCCAAGCTCACCCCCGTCGTGGCGGTGGCAGACGGGAAGGTGCGGTACGTCGGCGAAGGCGACGAGTGCTGCACGATCTCGATCGTCCACGACGACGGCTACCACTCCGTCTATGCCCATCTCAACAACGACACCCCAGGCACCGACGACGGGCGTCTCATCGGCTACGCGCCCGGCATCGCTCTGGGGGTCCACGTCTCGGCAGGGACGCTCTTGGGCTGGGTGGGGGACAGCAGCAACTCGGAGAACACCGTCTCCCACCTCCACTTCGAGCTCCGCAGACCGCGAGGCGAACGAGGCCTGCCGATCGACCCCTATCCGAGTCTGAGAGCAGCCCAGCTGCTCGATCACCCGTTGCGGAAGGTCACCACCATGTGCGACCTCAACGGGGACGGGCTGTGGGACAAGGTGGTAGGAGACCCCGGGTCTGACCGCGACGCGGTCCTCGACACAGGAGGTGTCACGGTGGACTACGCGTCGGCCGACGCGTCCAGCGGCATCGCCTCCGCTTCAGATGGCTGGCAGACCTCGCTGACGGGAGCCTCCGAGCTGGACCTCCTCGGGGCGTCGCTGGCCTGTGGCGACTTCAACCGGGACGGCTACGACGACCTGGCAGTGGGCGCGCCGGGAGTGGACGGGGGGAGAACGAGGCACGCCGGCGCCGTCTACCTGTACTACGGGTCTGAGACCGGCCTGTCGGCCGACCACCAGCTGCTCACCCCGAGCGGGACCCACGACGACCGGTTCGGGTCGTCGCTCGGGGCGCTCGACCGGGACGGCGACGGGTTCTTCGAGCTCGTCGTCGGCGCCCCGTACGCCCGGACCCGGCGGTCCAAGAACGGCGGCGAGGTCGTCGTGTTTCGGGGAACCCCCAGCGGCCTCCGCAGCCCTGAAGTCATCCTGAGCCCCGAACTGTCAGCCAAGGCGAACCTGATCCGGTTCGGCACGACGGTCCTGATCGAGGACCGCACGGGCGACGGTGTCTCGGACATCGTGATCGGAGCTGCAGGGACGGAGGTAGGCGATCCCGGCGGTGCCTCGTTCTATGTCATACCAGGAGCGACCTCCACGGCCCTGGCACAGGACCTGAGCTGACTACAGCGGCCAGACGACAGGAACGACCGCCAGGGTCACGATCACCGTCAAGACGGTCAAGGGCAGCCCCAGCCGCAGGTAGTCGGTGAACCGGTAGCCGCCAGGGCCGTACACCATCATGTTGGTGGTGAACCCGATGGGGGTCAGGAAGGCCAGGCCCCACACGACGGCCACCGCCATGGCGAAGGCTCGGCCGTTCACGCCCACCTCCGCGGCTGTGGCGATGGCCACAGGGAACACCAGCAGCACGGCCGCCTTGTTGGTGATGATCTCTCGCAGAAGGACCGTTGCCAGGATCACACCGAAGAGGACTCCCAGGTCACCGAACCCGTCGAACACAGCCACCAGCCACTTGCCGATCTGAGCCGCCAGGCCGGAGTTGTCCATGGCGGCGGCGAGCCCGAAGGCTGCCGCGATGGTCAGCACCACGTCCAGATCGACCGCGTCCCTGGCCTCGCCCGGTCTCACGATCCCCACTGCCACTAGCAGCAAGGCGGCGACGAGCGACGCCGTCACGATCGGCACGAGCCCCGCGGCCGTCGCCACCACGATCCCCGCGCCGATCAACCCCACCCACGCAGCCCGTGCTGTTCGCCTCGGTGCCGCCTCGGCGAGCCTGGAAACCAGCAGGAAGTCACGGCGCTCGCCCCAGCGGCGCTTGAAGCCGGGATCCGACTGGACCAGCAGCGTGTCGCCCACTCGCAGGACCACGTCGCCGATCTTGGCGTCGATCCGCCTTCCCTCACGGTGGATGGCCAGGACCGCCGCCTGATAGGTCTCCCTGAACGCGGCCTGGCGCACGGTCCTCCCTGCCAAACGGGAAGACTCGGCGATCACCACCTCGAAGTAGGCCGACCGCTCCGTGTCCAGTCTGGTGACGTGTTCCGCCTCCGCAGAGAGCAGGCCCCTGTGCTGCTGGAGGTCGACGACCTGGTCGGAGCGTCCTGCAAAGCGGAGATGGTCGCCTCCGTGCAGCAGCGTCGTGGGTGTGACAGGGCTGATCACCTCGCCGTTGCGTTCGATCTCCACGAGGAACCCGCCTGGCAGGTGCCGCAAGCCGGCGTCCTCCACCTCTCTTCCCTCCAGTGGGCCTCCGGGGGCGACCTCGAACTCGACCACGTACTCACGAAAGTGCTCGTCCAGCTCCTCACGGGGCGAGCGGCGCGCTGGAATGAGGGCAGGGCTGAGCAGCACCAGCGTCGCCACTCCCAGGAAGGCGAGCGGCAGCCCGACGGGCGTGATCTCGAAGAATCCCATCGGATCCTGGCCTGCCGCCTGCATGAGCCCTGACACGACGATGTTGGTGGCGGTTCCCATCAGCGTGAGCACGCCGCCCAGGATGGCCGCGAACGAGAGCGGCATGAGAAACCTGGAAGACGAGACGTTCCTGTCGTGCGCCCACCGCTCGAGCTGCGGGATCATCATCGCCACGATCGGGGTGTTGTTCAGGAAGCCGGAGGCGAGGGCCGTCGGAGCGGTGAGCCTGAGCAGCGAGCGGCGCTGATCCTTGTTCTTGCCGAGGGTCGTGTCTACGAGAGGAGTGAGCGCACCCGTCTTCTCCACCGCCTTGGCGAGCACGTAGAGGGCAGCGATCGTGATCGGAGCCGGATTCGAGAAGCCCTGGAGCGCCTCGGAGGGGGTGACGATACCCGCCGCCAGCACGGCCACCATGGCGGCCAGCATCGCC
>CAZKJJ010000145.1:0-5999 GCA_964553055.1 uncultured Acidimicrobiia bacterium | reverse complement strand
CGCGGCCGACCTGGTGATGGGCAAGGCGTCAGGGATCCCCGCCGTGGTCGTCAGAGGGCTGGCGCTCCCTTCAGCAGACGGCACCGCCCAGGATCTCGTCCGTTCTCCGCACGAGGACATGTTCAGGTGACCCGTAGTTGTCCTTCTGGCTCCGCATCCGGGTCCCGCGAGGAGCCCCGAGAGCGGCCGGCTAGCGCGCCGCCAGGTGCCTGACGACGTACTCCGCGTCGCGGCCAACTCCCCAGAACAGGCCCGAGCCGATCGAGTGCAAGCCGTTGAGACCGACGAAGTAGAGACCTTCCGCTTCCGTCACCCCTCTGCGCTGGTTGGGGTAGTCACGTGGCCCGAAGACAGGCGCCTGGATCCACGAGAAATCCAGGTGGTATCCGGTCGCCCAGACGATCGTCGAGATGCCCTCCGCGGCCAGGTCGACTCGCTCGGGCGCACCATCCGGAGACCAGACGACGGGGGGAAGGTCATCCTTCGGCGCTTCGATGCCATGAGACTCGATGAACTCGTCGATCATGGACTCGATTCGAGCGCTCCCCTGGTCGGCTGCCTCGAGTCGCTCCTCGAGGTCTGCGGAGAACCGCGCCCCGCTGCCCGTGGCCTCGAGGAGACGACCGACCAGCTTGACGCCGTCGCGCCCGAAGGCCCTGAGGTTGAGATCCTTGCCACCGTCCCTTCCCGAAACGTGGCCGTTGGACATGAACCGGACCGCGGGATCCAGCGGAGGCTCGTCGATCGGGTGGTCGATGAATCCCAGCTCGCGCAGCCACCAGGCCCCGTCATGGCCCCGATAGCGGCGCGGTGCCCTTCCGGCGCTGCTCACGGACAGCCAGACTTCTCTGCCTGCCAGATGCATGTCATCGACGATCTGGCAGCCTGACTGGGCGCTGCCCACCACGAGGACGGCTCCCTCTGGCGGCTGCGAAGGGTTGCGGTAGTCGTGGCTGTGCAGCTGGACGATGCCCGGATCCAACCCAGTGGCGAGATCCGGGATGGACGGTATCGGGAAGGGCCCTGTCGCCACGACGACGTTGTCGGCCGTCCACGAGCCGTCTGTCGTGACGAGCTCCCACTTCCCGGGCGCCGGCCTGAGCGAGGTGACCTCGATCGAGTCCATCACAGGCGGATCGAAGGACCGTCGGTAAGCCTCCACATAGGCCGCGATCGCATCGCGGGGTATGAAACCGTCTGGGTCGTCCCCCGCGTACGGGAAGCCAGGCAAGTTGAGTGACCAGTTGGGGCTGACCAGACAGAACGAATCCCAGCGGTGCCGCCACGTGTCCCCTGTTCTTCCTCGGTCGAAGACGACATGGTCGCATCCGACCTCCTTCAGCCAGAAGCTGGCAGAGAGACCCGCCTGTCCCCCTCCTATCACCGCCACACGTATGTGCTCCATGCCCCCTCTCCGTTCTACGGGTCACCCTTCATCTCTGCCGGAACCAATCCACCGTTCGGCGAAGGCCCTCGTCGAGCCTCGTCCACGCCCTCCAGCCGAGTTGCTTGGCGGCTCGGGAGGGATCGACGACGGAGCGGGCGAGGTCGCCCGGCTTGGGGTCGGCAAAGAGCGGCTGCTCCCGGAACACGCACTCCCTGGCGACCATGCGGTAGAGGTCGTTCACAGACGTCTCGACGCCGGTCCCGATGTTGAGGAGGAGCCCATCCCCGAGGTTCATCGCCCGGGCGAAGGCGTCGACCACGTCATCCACGAAGACGTAGTCGCGGGTCTGTGAGCCATCGCCGTAGATGGTCGGCCGGCGGTTCTCCAACATGGCGTTGCTGAAGATCGCCACCACACCCGCCTCGCCGTAGGGATCCTGCCTCGGTCCGTACACGTTGGCGAGCGCCAGGAGCACGTAGTCGAGGTCGTAGGCCTGATGAAAGAACCGGAAGTAGTCGGCCACGACCTTCTTGGAGATGCCATATGGCGAGTCAGGATGCTGCACGTAGGTCTCCCTGGCGGGCAGCTTCACGGCGTCGCCGTAGATGGCGCCGCCAGAGGACGCGAAGACGACGCGGCTTGCTCCCGATCGGACCGCGGCGTCCAGGACGTTCAGAGTGCCGAGGATGTTGACGTCAGCGTCGTGGCGCGGGTCCTCGACCGAGGGGCGGACAGAGGCCTGGGCAGCGAGGTGGAACACGACGTCGGGCTCGAATCGCTCCCAGATCGTGTGGAGCTCAGGGGAGCGGATGTCGGTCTAGTGAAACGTGAGCCCTCCCGCCCTTCTGGCATCGGCGAGTCTGGCCATGTGACCCTTGGAGAGATCGTCGACGACGAGGACCTCGATGCCGTCGTCGACGAGTCTGTCCACCAGGTTCGAACCGATGAATCCTGCCCCTCCGGTCACGACCGCCTTCACGAGGGGGGCCTCACCGTCACGGACCGCTCAGAGAGCACGGCCCCCGCTGCGATCCGCAGGCCCCTGATCTCGCACCGTTTGCCAACGACTGCTTCCTCACCGACGATCGACCCGTTCACGACCTCAGCGCCTTCCTTCACCTCGGCACCCCAGCCGATCACAGACCCGCGGACGGTCGCCCCCGTCCTGACGACGCCTCCCGGCAGCACCACGGAGTCGGAGATGATCGCACCCTCTTCCACCAGAGCGCCCGATCCAGCCCAGACCGGCCCGTCGATCCTCCCGACGATCTCCCCTGGACCGGTTGGCAGCTCGGGAAGGTAGACGTGGCAGCGGCCAGCAGCCACGTAGGCGTGGGCGTCGATGTAGAGCTCAGGCGTCCCTATGTCCATCCAGGATCCCTCGGCAACCACGGCCGACAGCTCCCCTTTCTGGGCGAGGAGTGGGAACACGGATCTCTCGAACGACAGCGGGCCCTGAGGGAACCTCGAGATCGCGTCTGGGGTCAGCAGGTAGATGCCGGCGCTGATCGTGTCTGCGGGCGCCCTTTCCCTGGTCGGCTTCTCGACGAACTCGGTCACGGCACCAGAAGAGTCTGTGACGACGACCCCGAAGGCGGAGGGGTCGTCGACCCTGCTGAGCACGAGCGTGGCTCCCTCGGGACGAGGCCCGAAGACCTCCCGCAGGTCGGCATCGAACAGCACATCGCCGTTCAGCGTCAGGAAAGGACCGGACAACTGGTCGAGGATCGCTCGGACGGGTCCTGCGGTGTCGAGCGGGTGCTCTTCGACGGCCAGCCTCACATGGGAGAGGTCGGGTCGCTCGGCGAGGTACGACTGCCAGGATCGTTCCCACGGCTTGCCAACGGCCAGGAAGATCTCGGAAACGTCGAGCTCGGCGAGCAGCCTGACCTGGTACTCGAAGAAAGGGAGACCTGCCACAGGCAGCAGGCCCTTCGGTCTGGACTCGGTGAGTGGCCAGAGACGAGTGCCCCGGCCTCCCAGGAGCAGGACCGCCTGGTCGATCACCGAACGATCATATTCCGGGGCGTGAACCGGTACCGGAGCAGCGCCCAGAGCGCGGGGAAGCCGTCTGCCCAGGAGATCTTCTTGCCTTGATCCGGCTCGCGGCCCGCGTACCGGATCGGCACCTCCCAGATCCTGAGTCCGAGCCGGAGGACCTTGGCCGTGATCTCCGGCTCGATCTCGAAGCGGTTGGCTTCCAGCCTGAGAGACCTGGCCACGTCGCCGTCCAGGAGCTTGAAGCACGTTTCCATGTCAGAGAGCGTCGTGTTGTAGAGGATGTTGGTCATGGTGGAGAGGAACCGGTTGCCTATCCAATGCCAGAACATCATGTTGCGGCGCTCGCCCGTGAACCGCGACCCGTAGACAGCCTGCGCCTGACCCTCGATGAGCGGCCTGAGCATGGCGTGCCAGTCTCGTGGGTCGTACTCGAGGTCTGCGTCGTAGATGATGACCGCATCGCCAGTGCTGGCCTCGATCCCCGCCCTCACGGCGGCTCCTTTGCCCCTGTTGTCCTGCCATCGGATCACCCGAACGGTCGAGTCCTTGAGCCTGTCGATGATCTCCCCCGACCCGTCTGAAGAGCCGTCGTCCACGACGACGATCTCCATCTCGATGGGAAGGTCGACGTCCCTCGCCCGTCTGATCGCCTCGGCGACCGTGTTGCGCTCGTTGTAGACCGGCATGATGACCGTGAGCTTGCGGTACTCCTTCACACGAGGCTCCTGAAGTACTCGGCCGTCTGCCTGAGTCCCTCTCTCAGATCCGTCACCGGCTCCCATCCCAGCTCTGTCCTGGCTCTGGTGATGTCTGGGCAGCGGCGGGCAGGGTCGGCATCCGGGAGCGCCACGTGGCGCACTCCGGTGTCCCCCACCACCTCGGCGACGAGCTCCGCCAGCTCGAGGACCGTGAGCTCGACCGGCATCCCGAGGTTCACAGGCTCGGTGACGGACGAGGCCTCGAGCCTGAGCAGGCCGTCGATCAGATCGTCGACGTAGCAGAAGCTCCTGGTCTGGGTGCCGTCGCCGTAGATCGTGAGCGGCTCGCCCTTGAGCGCCTGGACGATGAAGTTCGAGACGACCCTCCCGTCCTCCGGGTCCATGCCAGGCCCATAGGTGTTGAAGATCCTCGCGACTCTGCTCTCGGCGACCCTCCCTGCTCTCCCGAACGCGTAGACCAGGGCCTCCGCGTAACGTTTGGCCTCGTCGTACGGGGCGCGCAGCGAGGTGACAGCCACCGCCCCCCTGTAGTCCTCCCTTTGTGGATGCTCCTCGGGATCGCCGTAGATCTCCGACGTCGATGCCAGCAGGAAGCGAGCTCCCCACTGCTCTGCCAGCTCGAGCATGCGGTAGGTGCCTTCTCCACCCGTACGGAGCGTCTCGACGGGACGCGCCATGAAGCGAGGAGGCGAGGCGGGCGATGCCAGGTGGAAGATCGTGTCGAAAGGCCCTTCCAGGCTGGGAGGGTCGATCACGTCGCCAACGACCAGGGGCGTGTCGCCAGGCAGCGGGAGAGGCGAGGGGGAGGAGAGGTTGTCCAGCGCCACGACCTCGGTGCCATCCGCCACGAGTCTGTCGATCAGGACCCTGCCCAGAAAGCCGGCCCCTCCTGTGACGAGGGCTCTGCTCACCGCCCGATCCCGACGTAGCGAAGGCCGAGCCGCCTGACCGCCTGCGGATCGAGGAGGTTGCGTGCGTCCACGACCACGTCGCCTCTCATGGTGTCGCGCACCTCGCCGAGGTCGACGGTCTGGAACTCGCTCCACTCGGTCGCGATGAGCAGTACGTCCGCGTCCTTCGTGGCTTCGAGGGCGTCAGAGGCTACGTCGATGCCTGGGACTCCCTCCCTGACGTGAGGGTCGTATGCCTTGACAGCCGCCCCCTCTTCTGTGAGCAGCTCGACCAGCCGGAGGGCGGGAGAGTCCCTGGTGTCATCCGTCCCGGCCTTGAACGCCAGCCCCCACACGGCAACGGTCCTGCCTTCGAGGCCTCCAGCACCGTCCCGTACCTTGGCCACCACCCTGCGGGCCTGCTCTTCGTTGACCTCGATCACGCCTCGCAGGAGCGCGAAGTCGTATCCGCCCTCCTCGGCGATCGCCACCAGCGCTCGGGTGTCCTTGGGGAAGCAGCTTCCCCCGAAGCCGGGGCCGGGGTTCAGGAAGTGGAACCCGATCCTCCTGTCGTAGCCCATCCCGAGCAGGACGTCTCTTGCGTCCGCCCCCACCGCCTCGCAGAGGTTGGCCATGGCATTGGCGAAGGTGACCCTGGTTGCCAGGTAGGCGTTGGCTCCATACTTGATCATCTCGGAAGAGACGGGGTCGGTGACGACGATCGGAGCGTCCAGGCCGCTGAAGAGCTCGACCATCCGCTCCACGGCGCCCTGATCCTTGGTTCCGATGACGATCCTGTCCGGATGGAAGAAGTCGGCGACCGCAGAGCCTTCTCTCAGGAACTCCGGATTGCTGAGCACCACCACATCAGCTCCCATCTCGGAGAGTCGGTCCTGAAATCGCTTGGCAGACCCGACAGGGACCGTGGACTTCAGCACCACCAAGGCGCCGGCCTCGAGATGGGTGCCTATCTCGGTGATCACCGAGGAGACGATCGAGGTG
>CAZKJJ010000144.1:0-6022 GCA_964553055.1 uncultured Acidimicrobiia bacterium | reverse complement strand
TTGGAGGCGTTGAAGTCCGCGATGAAGTCCTAGGTCAGGAGATGCCCTCGTCCAAGGCGTTGACGAGAGGGATGACGGCTGTGACCGACTAGCGGCTTCCGTTTGCGGAGGGCGCTTCGACTGCCACAGGCGGCCCTGACTCCGGAAAGTGGCAAGCGACCGGATGGCCCTGGCCGCGATCCACCAACGCAGGGACCTCTCGAGCGCAGATCTCCTCGGCCTTCCAGCACCTAGTCCGGAACACGCAGCCCGAAGGTGGGTCGGTGGGGCTCGGCGGGTCGCCGGCGAGCACGATCCGCTTGCGCCGGCGCTCTATCAGGGGGTCCGGCTCAGGAACCGCCGAGAGCAAGGCCACTGTATAAGGATGGGCTGCGCTCTCGAAGATCTGCTCGCGAGTCCTTGTCTCCACGATTCTGCCCAGGTACATGACCGATACGAGATCCGAGACTTGTCTGATGACGGCCAGGTCGTGCGAGATGAAGAGGTAGGCAACGCCCAGCTCTCGCTGCAGATCTCGGAGCAGATTGAGGATCTGCGCCTGGACGGACACATCCAAGGCCGAGACCGGTTCGTCACAGATGATGAGGTCAGGCCCCGGCGCCAAAGCCCTGGCGATGCCTATCCGTTGGCGTTGACCCCCAGAGAATTGGTGCGGGTAGCGTCTTGCCGCTCCCGCGCTGAGCCCCACTCGCTCCAGCAGGTCTGTGACTTTGGCCCGGCGCTCCCTTCGGTCTGTACCACCCAACACATCGAGCGGCTCGGAGACGATCGTGCCGACCGTCATGCGGGGGTCCAGGGACGACACAGGGTCCTGAAAGACGATCTGCATGCGCCGACGGAGCGTCCGCAGCTCGTTGCGGCCCAGTCCGATCACATCGATGGCGTCGAAGATGACAGTTCCGTCAGTCGGCTCGACGAGACGCAGGACCGAGCGCGCGACCGTCGACTTTCCACATCCTGACTCGCCGACGAGGCCGTGAGTCGTCCCCGCAGCCACATCCAGGTCGATTCTAGATACGGCCTGGACAGGTGGTGTCCCACTCCGACCGGGAAAGACCTTCTCCAGCCCACGCACGCGAAGCAGCGGCTCAGACATGAATCTCTTCGGCACGGTGACACGCCACCATCACGCCCTCGAGCGGGCGCATGATCGGCAGCTCGGTTCGACACAGATCGATGGCATACGGACAGCGAGGATGAAAGCGACATCCGGCAGGGAAGTCGTCTGGCGTGGGAGGCGTGCCGGCTACGGGATTGAGGTCGCCCACTGCCTCCGATATGCGAGGGACCGACCGTTGTAGAGCCTGTCCGTACGGATGACGCGGACTCGTGAAGAAGTCGGCGGCTGGAGCCGACTCGACGGTGCGGCCTGCGTACATCAACACCACTTTGTCCGCGAGCGACGCAACAACTCCTAGGTCGTGGGTGATCAACCACAAAGCCATGCCTCGTTCACGGCGTAACTGGTCGAGCAACTCGAGAATCTGGGCCTGGACGGTGACATCGAGAGCAGTCGTGGGCTCGTCGGCGATCAGCAGCCTCGGGTTCAACGAGACGGCCATGGCGATCATCACACGCTGTCGCATGCCGCCCGAGAGTTGATGGGGATACTCCCGAGCACGCCGCTCGGGAGCCGGGATTCCGACAGAGCGAAGGAGCTCGACCGCCCGATCGTTGGCCTCAACTCGCGGCGTGCCTCGGTGGACCCGAAAGCACTCGGCGATCTGCCAACCGACCGGGTACACGGGATTGAGGGCGCTGAGAGGATCCTGAAACACCATGCCCATGGTGCCGGCACGGAGTCGACGGCGATCCGATTGGGGCATTTCGAGGACATTGCGACTGTCAATGAGGATCTCGCCTTCCGTCACCGTCCCCGACTCGGGAAGCAACCCCATGGTCGCCAGCGCCGTCATGGTCTTACCTGACCCCGACTCGCCGATCAACGCCACGGCTTCACCCTCGTGGATGGTGAGTGAGACATCGTCAACCGGCCGGATCGACTGGCCTGCGTGGCTCAACTCGACGGTGAGTCCTCGGAGATCGACGACGGACTTCATCTCTGGAGCCGGGGGTCCAGTGCGTCGCGCAACGCGTCTCCGAGTAGCAGGAAGGCCAGGACGGTGAGCGTCACGAAGAGCCCCGGAAAGAAGAGCAGGTGCGGGCTCTCGAATATGTGATTCTGCGCGGTGTTGATCATCAGGCCCCAGGAGATCGCCGGCAGTTGAAGCCCGACACCGAGGAAGCTGAGGGTCGCTTCGACACCGATGATGGCGCCGATCGAGATCATGGCGTATACGAAGACCGGCGCGAAGCTATTCTGGAGCACATGGCGGGCGAGGATCCGTGAGTCGGAGGCGCCAACAGCTCGCGCTGCTTCGATGTACTCGTGCTGTGTCACCTGGACGACCGACGTGCGGACGATCCGCGAGGCGAGGGGCCACGACAAGAGGGCAATCACGAGCAACACCTGGAACGTGCTTCTGCCCTCGTCGCCCAAGACGGTGAGGAGCAGGATCGCGCCCACCACATACGGAAGCGCGAAGAACAAGTCGGTCACTCGGGAAATGACAGAGTCTGACCAGCCTCGGTAGTAGCCGGCCAGCCCGCCCAGGAGGACTCCTATGGCCAATGCCAGGGCCGTGGCGCCCACTCCGACGGTCATCGACACACGTGCTCCGTACATCACTCGTGCGTAGTAGTCGCATCCCTGGACGTCGGTGCCGAACCAGTGGTCAGTGGAGGGTGGCAATCGATCCTGGAAGGTCCCGTCCTCGGCCCGAAGGGAGCAGTCTCGCGGGTCGTGTGTGGCTGGGGAGAACGCTACGAAGACCTGAGGCCAGATGGCCATGATCGCCAGGAGCGCGATGGTAACGGCTGAGAACCAGAACCGAGGACTCGTGCGAAGGGAGCGCCAGGCATCAGCGGTGAGGGACCCCCGCTGCTCTGTGGGAGCAGGCTGAACTTGGGGCTCTACCAGATCAGTCATATCGGATGCGAGGGTCGAGACGAGCATGAACGAGATCGACGATGAGCGAGAGCACCATGAATATGACGACCGCGAACAGGGTGAAACTGATGATCAGCAGGTTGTCGCGCTGTGAGATAGCCCGAAAAACAGCGTTGCCGATTCCATTGATGTTGAAGATGCCCTCGACGACGATCGCGCCACCAAGCAGGAACCCGAAGTCGATAGCCAGGAACGTCAGGACGGGGAGAATCGAATTGCGCAGGGCATGCAACCCCACCACCCTTCGCCGAGGGAGCCCCTTTGCCTCGGCCGTGCGTACGTAGTCCTCTCCCATGCTCTCCACGAGGCCAGTGCGCGTGAGTCGGGCCACGTATGCGAGCGAGATAGAGGCCAAGACGAACGCTGGCAGGATGTACGACTTGACGCCTTCGCTCAGCCCTGCCACCGGCAAGATGCCCCATTTCACTCCCACCAGTAGCTGTAGCGTGAAACCGATGACGAACAGAGGGATCGAGATTGCCAACGTCGTGGAGACCAGCACGAGCATGTCGAGGAACCCTCGTCTTCGAAGCGCGGCCAGGATCCCGGCCGCTACCCCAATGAGCAACTCGATGGCGACGGTGAACATCGCAAGCCGCAAGGTGTTGGGAAAGGTCTCGGCGAAGATGTCGTTGATGGGTCGCCTGCTGACGTAAGACTCGCCGAGGTCACCCTGGAGAAGGTCGCCCATATACGCCAAGTACTGGACGTAGATGGGCTCGTCGAGCCGATATCGTTCCTCTATCGCCTGGATGGTGGCTTCTGGCAGCACCCGGGGACCGCCGATGGCCTTCACGGGATCGCCTGGCAAGGCGAAGACGATGAGGAAGATGAGAAGCGAGGCACCGAAGAACACTGGGATCATCCCCAGCAGGCGCTTCAGGGCGTAACGAACCATGCACGGCAAGCGTACCGGGGGTCGGGCACGATCATGTGCTCGCGCCTACTCCCGGTCGCTGGGGCTACTCGCTCACGGTGACGTTCTCGAGGTACAGCACGCCGTAAGCCGTCTCTGACAGGTTCCCGATGCGGTCTCCGAACACCGAAAGGTCCGTAGCAAAGGTTGTAGGGATGAGCGGCAGTTCGGTGCCCGAGATCCTCTGTGCCGCTTCGAGGGCAGGAAGTCCCGCCTCCTCCGTGGCCGCGGTTCGGGCCTCGGCCAGGCGAGCATCGAACTCATCGTTGACCCAGAATCCGACGTTATCGCCCGACGTGGACTCGAGAAGCGGAGACAGGAAGCTGTAGGCCGATGGGTAGTCCCAGATCCACGAGATGTAGTAGAAGCGATCGTCGACTCCCGCGTAGAGCTGGTCGATGAACGGTGCGAACTCATCGGCCGCAAGCTCAACCTCGACTCCCAGCGTTGTACGCCACCCGTTTGCGATCACCTCGACCTCATCATCAAAACCCACACCTGCTGGGTAGTAGAGGAGAATGGGCCCATCGGGAATTCCTCCCGCGGCGTCGAAAAGGGCCGTGGCACCGTCAGGATCGAAGTCGCAGTAGCCCTCACAGGCGTCAGCGAGGGAGCCGAGGGCCTGAGGCGGAACCAGACCCTTGGCAGGAGTGACAGATCCCTCATGGATCCGCTCCGCGATGGCCTCTCGATCGATGGCCATCGAGAGAGCCCTACGAATGTCCGGGTTGTCAAAGGGCGGAGTATTGGTGGGCACCCCCAGGTAGTTGGTTGCTCCCACCGGCACCTGCAGCAGTCGGTCGCCGAACTCGGCTTGTGCGCTGGAGAGGACTGCAGGGGAGACCGCTTGGAATCCGATGTCGAGGTTTCCGGCTTGCACGTCCCGGTACATCGGATCGCTTCCCGAGTAGATGCGGAACTCGATCCCGTCGGCTACGCCAGGTGTTCCGTAATAGCCCTCATGCCGTTCGAGTGGGATAGAGACGTTGTGCTCCCATGGGCCGGACAGCTGATACGGTCCATTGCCTATCGGCTGGTCCGCGAAGGCTGCTGCCATCTCCTCCGATTCGAGCTCCTCGGCAGGAACCGGCGAGAAGACCGGGTGTGCCAAAACCTTCGGGAGAAAGACGAACGGCTCCTCGAGCGTCACCTCCAAAGTGGTGTCATCGACAGCGCGTATCCCACTGATCTCGGTCGTGTCGCCGAACATGACGTCTCCCCATCCCTGAATCGGCAGTCCGTGGTACGCGACCTCGGAGGCGCTCTCGGGATTAGCAACCCTGTTCCATGCGAAGACGAAGTCGGCCGCGGTGACGGTCCTTCCGTTGGAGAACGTCACGTCGTCCCGAAGATGGAACGTCCATACCACGTTGTCGGTGCTGTCCCACGACTCGGCAACCGCTGGGACCACTTCCAGGTTGGTGTCGATGTCCGTCAGACCATCGAAGACCAGTCGGGTGACCTGAAATGCCTGGTTGTCGGCAACGTTGACGGGGTCGATGGCGAATGGCTCGACGATCCCCACCGAGAAGGAGGCGGATGCGCTCGGCGGCGTGTCGGTAGCCGATGTCTCCGTAGTGGGCACCTCCGTACCGGCAGACCCGCCAGTGGTCGTTTCGGTGGTTTCGCCGCCGCAGGCAACGGCCACGAGAGCCAACAAAGCCGCTACTGCGATGGTTCGTTTCATTGGAGCCTCCTGTGTCCCCGAGCGCCTAGCCGAGGATCGCCGCGTATGACCAGTAATCACCAAGTTGGACGAAAGGACCTTAGCGCCGGCCGAACCGTAAGCACCTAACAGCTCGATGGCTGAATGCTGATCCCACCTGCAGGACGGTGACCTACCCTTAACGGCTATGGGACGAAGCAACACGGCAGCTCTCCAGCCGTACCTGCCGCGGCTCGTCTCTGACTGGCAGCAGAACTCCCCGAACGCGCTCTGGCGGGACATAGAGGCATCGACGGTGTTCGTCGACGTCTCCGGCTTCACGAAGATGTCGGAACGGCTGGCTCGTCAGGGAAGAGTCGGCGCCGAAGAGGTCACCGAGGTCATAGGTAGGACCTTCGGTCGGCTGCTCGGCGCGGCGTATTCGTACGGC
>CAZKJJ010000143.1:0-6026 GCA_964553055.1 uncultured Acidimicrobiia bacterium | reverse complement strand
CAGCCATGGAAACCCCACGAAGTAGAACCCTGGCACTTCGGAGATTCCTCTCTTGTGTATGGGCCGTCCGGTCTGGTCGGTCACTCGAGCACGGATCCAGTCGAACTCGGCTGTGAACCCGGTGCACCAAATTACAGATCCGACACCGGCTTCTGTGAGGTCGAGTTCTGTGATCCCAGATGAGAAGGCTTCTGGGCCTGCGGGTTCGTCGTTGGGATCATCCTCGATGGGACCGGCGACAATGCCGTTCGAGGCGATCCAGTCTTCGATCATTCCGGTGAATTCTGCAGAGCGTTCGTCGGCGAAGGCGATGTGCTCAGCCAGGGAGTCGTCGGTTTTCAGCACGCCATCATCCACGGAACTGAGACGACCCATCAGCTGTACTCCCTCTTGGGCCATGGATTGAAGGCTGAGGGTGCTCCCGAATCGTCCCACCCCGGACACCTGAGGCTGTGCGGCGAACTGGATCGCAGGGTCATCCAGATCTTCGACCGCGACATCCCAAAATCCCATGTCCTCGGCCCACTCCACGACATCACGCTGTCGGTATCTGCGACGGAAACGTCCCACCCGGCTCGTGCAGAGGTAGACGTCTCGGCCAGCACGGATCAAGTCCATCGATATCTGACAACCCGACTGACCACCGCCGATGACAACAGCCGCTCCCGGCGGCAGGTCCTTCGGTGACCGGTAGTCGGAGGCGTGGATCTGCAGGAGCGACTCCGGGAATCGTTCCTGAATCGCGGGGACTTTTGGCGTCTGCATTATCCCCGAGGCAATCACGATGTTCGTCGCCGTCATAGTGCCGACCGCCCCGGCGACGTCCTCGCAGGTAACCCGAAAGACGTCTCCCTCGGCAACGACCCCGGTCACATTGATACCTTCCCACACCGGCAGTTCAAACCTGCTGGCATAACCCTCGAAATAGTCGACAAGCTCGTCACGGCGATAGAAACCGTCGGGCTCATCACCTTCGTACTGGTCGCCTGGCAGAACATTCGCCCAGTTGGGCGTATTGACGGCGAACGAATCCCAACGTTGACTGCGCCACGTTTCCCCTACACGACCGCGCTCGAGAATGACGAACTTGACTCCGGCTGCTTGCAGGTGGTAACCGACACCCAGACCGGCCTGTCCGCCACCAACTACGACAACGTCGAAATGGTTCATGAGAGAATCACTTTGTCCGCAGTTACACGCCGATCGGATCTGGGGGTGCCCGATTGCGTCATGTGTTCAGGCGAGGAGGGTTCTGGTGAGGAAGTCTGCTTGTACGGACGACGCTTCGTCGAAGAGGTCACTTGGGTGGTAGAGGAGCCCGAAATGCCCTCCTTCAATCTCATACCACTCCTTGTCGCCACCCAGTAGATCGAACGCGGCCCTGCTCACTGCGGGGTTGGCGTGGGTCATCTCGTCCGCGGGGGCAGTCATCATCAACGACGGAACCTTTACATGTGGGACGCACAGGTAGGGGCTGTATGGAGCTGTATTGGAAGGAAGCACCCTTGTCGCTCGATTCAACCAACCGCTTCCGTGTCGCCCTCCGTAATCAGTGAACCAGCGAAACGCTTGAATCGGCTCCAGCAAGGATGGAGTTCCCATCTGATCTGACGAGACGACCGGAATCGGCCCGGTGATGTCCCCCGTTAGACCGGACACCTCGCCAACGAAAAATGTGTCGCGGATCTCCTCAAACATCTTTGTTTCAGGCGCCACGCCGGGGACTTCTACGCCGAATACAGGACACTGAGCAACAACAGCCTGCACACGTGGATCGCAGGCTGCCACCAGGAAGACCTCTCCACCCGAAAATGAATCGCCCCACACACCAATACGACTCGGATCATGTCGATCGAGGGTCGAAGCGAAGGTTATGGCGTCGGCATAGCCACGGCACTGAATCCAGGGATTGATCTCTTGGCGAGGCTCACCATCACTCATCCCCAGGTTCCGGTGGTCATACAGCAACGCGGAAACACCCGCCGCGGCGAATGCTTCCGCATACCGCTCGGCGACCGTCTGGATTGTCGCCGACGTGCCATGGGTCATGACCACCAGAGGGAATGGTGGCTCACCGATGGAAGCCACGTAGAGGAAGCCGCGTAGAGTCGCCCCCTCCGATTCGAACTCTACCGAGACACGACTTGTGGTCGACCCACCCAGAATCGGTCGCGAGTCATCCTCTCTCATACTCGGTAGTGCTTCATTGTCGAGCGCCCCGTCGACTGCGACCGCACCTGTGAGGTTGCTGAATCTCAGTGACCTTCGTGAACCTCGACCAAGTCGTCGGCGACGAGGCCATGGGCCTCTTTGTGCACGGCGGCAGCAGCCTCGGCGTTCGGGGCCTCGACGAGGCAGTAGACGGCCCCCGCATCTTCGTTGTACCAGTACTGCTTGTAGTCCACGCCGTACTTTTCTTGGGCGGCCAGATCTGCCTTGTGGGCTCCTTGAACCGCCTCTGCGGTCAGGTCGGCCACGTTCCGGTGTGTATCCATGTAGAGCGGCATAGCTGCTCCCTTCGGTCCGAGAGAAGGAGATTGGCCGAGAGAGAGTTCTGCCGGTCCGAGAGACTTCTCGAGATCAGTCCCACAGGTGAAGTACTCGATGCTTTCCCTGCGGGTTACTGCCTCAGCATACCAGTTGGTACCTCCAGTGATGCATCCGGATCCGATTTCGGTGAAATGGGCGGCCCTACGGAATGCCCGTCGCCGCGTTGAGAGAGGGAAAGGCTCACGGCTTCAACGGGATGGAAGGCGCCCGATAACGTCTAACGCAATCACACCAGGTCTCACTGTCTAGTCACGTCTCATGACTTTGGAGAAAGCAGCCATCATTCTCGGCTCGGGCCACTGAAGCCACCACGTTGGAGCGTGCCGGAATCGAATTCGAAGTGCCGCGAATCATCGCCCGCATCGTCGACCCCGCCAACACCTGGATGTATGAGGAAGACATGGGTGTCGACGTGGTTCTCGGCCCGGCCGATGAGATCCTCGCCGTGGTGCACTCCGACGCCATGGGGGATCTGGCGCGGCTCCTCGTAACGTCAGATTGAGCTAGTCGGGTCATCTACTCACATCCTTTGGTCAGATCGCCCGTCCTCGGGCTCGAGGTCTCGCCGAGTAACGTGAATCGTCCTGGCGGGACGCTCGCAACCCACCTCTTGTGACCTTCGCCCCTACTGCGCGCCGATGGCGCGTGCGACATTCGGCAATAGCAGACGGGAGTTCCTCATCGGCGAAGGTCACTCCGAAACGAGAGCCAGGGCCGCGGGCGGCGACAAGTGTGACACGAGATCCCCCGCCGGCTCAGGGGCGTGAAGGTGTTGATGCTCACGTCGTATGCCGAACAGTCCGCACATGACTCGGCAGTCAGTTCCGGTGCATCGGGCGAACACAACGCAGCGAGGGACCCGCAGACCCCTCCCGAGTTTGGGGCGATGATCGGATTCCCGGTGGCTCCGCGCCGTGGAAGTGGTGAGTGAGATGACGAATCTGGGTAATGCCGCATCGATGAGTGTCATCGATCTGACCAATGACCGGACCCCGGTCGGCCCGACCGTGGGTATGTTCACCCGGTTCCCTCCGAGCACGTCCGGGTCGGCACCGGCAGCCTCCGTTTTGGCGGACAAGCTGACCCGGCTCCACGGCATCCCGGTCGAGGTGATCCGGCTCGTACTACCTGGCGAACCGGTAGCGGGCAGCCATCCGGTGATCATGGATCTGAACCCGCGATGGCACATGAGCGCCCCCCTGGCCGCGCAGAGGGCGAATCGGTGTGACATCGCGGTGATTCTGATCGACCGTCACATCCCGCTGAACATGATGGAGGAGTTTCTCTCCGAACTGTCGGTCCCGGTGGTGTTGTCTGTCGACGAGGTGGGAGTGGTCGGGAGTGCTGGGGCCGAGACTCTGGGGAACCTGGCCGAGATGGCTTCGGTGACCGTGGTTCCCAGCGAAGTCGCCAGACGACGGCTGGAGCCCAGTGTGAGTCCGGGGACCACAATCGAAGTGATACCGCACGGATCCCCCTTCCAGCCCATGGAGCCCCTCCCGGAGCCACGGAGACGTATCCTAACCTGGGGTTTCATCGCGCCGGGTGTGGGTGCAGAGAGGGTGATCCGCGCCCTGCCACACTTGGGCGATCTGGACCCGCCGCCTCGCTATCGTCTGGTCGGAATCAGTGACTCGGGCTGGACACGACCCGATGCCACGGCCTATCGGGCCGATCTGGTAGCTGAAGCGGATCGTCTCGGCGTCGCCGACCAGATCGAGTTGGTTCCTGTGCTCCACTCCCTGCAAAGTCTGACCTCTGAGATCGGGAACAGCGACCTTCTGGTCGTCGCCTACGACGAGACCGATCGGGCCGCCTCCCGCATATTGAGTGAGGCATTGTCGACCGGCCGACCCGTGGTCGCCACCGCGTTCCCGGGCGCCATCGAGATGCTCTCGTCCGGAGCAGGGGCAACCGTCGCCCATGATTCTGCCCAAGACATGGCGGATGCGATTCACCGGTATCTGACCGACGACTCTGAATACCGCCGGGCGTCACGTTTGGCCGCAGCCCTGAGCCCCGGCTTCGCCTGGGACGAGACGGCGAGCCGATATGCCAAATTGATCAGGGAAGTGGTGGAGGGGGCCGAGCTCTTCGACGAGTCCAGGTCATGAGATCCAGGTCTTTGCGGGCCTGACGGACCATCATCGGGTGGGCATGGTCAACGTCAGACGCAGCAGCTTCGAGATCAGGCCAGATCCCGAGCGCGTCCTGGCCCGCCCGTTTCTACCGGGGGAGTCGACCTTCGCAGGCGGACCAACGCGGGTGGAGTTGATCGCTAGCCGGATTCTTGCCCTCGATGACGTGGAGGCCGAGAAGCTGCTCGTCCAGACCCGGACGTCATTCTCCAGCCGCCACCCGGATCTGCATGCCGTCTGGATGGAGAACGCCCGACTGGCGGAAGAAATGGTCCCCGGGCTCTCCAACGTCGGTGGTGACCGAAGGGAGCTCGTTGGCGCCTTCTTCACTCAGGAGTACGCACCCGAGGGAGCTGCGCTGTGCAATCCCTCCATCGTCCCCGCCGGCGAGGACGAAGCTGGGGGCCGGTTCATCATGAGCCTCAGAGCAATCGGCGAGGGTCACATTTCGTCGGTCGAATTCAGGTCCGGCTCGATCGATGAGGGGGGCGTGGTCACCCTGGATGAGGCCGGGCCGTATCTCACTCTCGGTGATCGTCGCTCGGCCGCTTACGACAAGCGGGTGTTCCGACACAAGCTCGAAGCACTGGGGGCGGATGTCGCCCTCGTCGACAATGTGATGACGAGACTCCCGGATCCGTTCACATCGAGTCAGTTGGGTGCGGCCCTGGAGGTGCTCGACCGTGGCGATGTTTCGGCGGCAGCGGTGTTCGAAACCAAGAAGCTGACCAATTGGCTGGCGTCGTCCAATTACGAGTTGGTCTACGGGAACGATGTTGCCCTACCGGAACGGATCCTGCTCCCTTCGAGTCCTGCCGAGAGCCGTGGCATCGAGACGCAAGGTTTGTCCGATTCGTCGACGACGACGGAACCTCTACGTACTACGCCACATATACCGCCTACGACGGATTCACCATCCTCCCCCAGCTCATCGAAACCAGCGACTTTCTCACCTTCAGGTTTGCCACTCTCAATGGGACCTCGGCCCGCAACAAGGGCATGGCTCTCTTCCCACGGCGTATCGATGGCCTCTATGCGGCGCTCGGGCGTCATGACCAGGAGAACCTTCACCTCCTCCGCAGCGACCGACTCCGGGTGTGGGAGTTCGCCGAACTGATTTCGTACCCGAAGCACGGGTGGGAGACAGTGCAGATCGGGGTCTGTGGATCGCCGCTGGAGACCGGCGAGGGCTGGCTGGTCCTCACCCATGGTGTCGGCCCGATGCGCAAGTACTCACTGGGAGCGTTCCTGCTCGACCTCGACGACCCGGCTCGTCTCATCGGTAGACTGGAGACACCTTTGCTCGAGCCGAACGCTGACGAGCGCAACGGCTATGTG
>CAZKJJ010000142.1:0-6050 GCA_964553055.1 uncultured Acidimicrobiia bacterium | reverse complement strand
TGAAAAAGCCGTTGCACTTTGGCCACTGCTCCGGGTCCGCCGGCTTGACGAACTGGCTCACCGGGTCGTCGCTCACGTAGCTGGTGAAGATGCGAATGGCGTCGTCGCCGCCGTCGATCTTGATCGGCTCTGTCCTGCAGACCCGCGTGGCGGACGCCACCGTGGATGCGTGGAACGCCTCTGCGAACTGGTCACGCTCCGATGCCTCCATCGAGAGCAGCGCAGTTCGCAGTGAGGCAGGCGGAGTCTCGACTCGGAAGACTCTGTCGAGGGTCTCGACCGAGGCCATGGCTGCTCTGGCACGACTCTTGGGAATCACATCCTTCTCGCGCCTGATCGCCGCCTGGAAGTTCTGCTTCAGCGCATCGCCCATGGGAACCCAGCGGTGGGGGTCGATGCTGAGCAGCGTGTCGAGGACTCGGAGGTGCTCGGTCGGGCCGATCCGTTCATCCTCGCTGTGAAGCTCGGCAAGGAGCCCGTCGATCCGCTCGTTACGCCTCTCGGTGTCTTCGATGCGTTCGAGCAACCCGTACTCCTGGCGGTCCTCCTCAGCCTGGAGCTTCTCGAGACCGGGCAGTTTGCCCGCCTGGAAGAGCAGCTCGACGTAGGCGCGTCTGGCGTTCAACCGAGCACCTCCCGAGCCAATGCCACCTCCGGATACGACTCCGGATGAGTTTCGGCATCGGTGATGCTCTCCCGCGCTGACGCGAGCCAGTCCCGATACCCATCAGGCCGCTGGTCGTCTTCGAGCCTGGTGGCGATGTCCAGGGCGGCGCGCAGGCGGTACACGTGCGCTCCTTGGTCCACAGCGAGGGCGTGTGCCGTCTCCAGCTCCTGGCCGGCCTCCTTGGCCCTTCCGACGTCCAGCAACACCCGTGCCTTCAGAACTCGGGCCATGGCGTCATAGTGCTGTTCCTTCGTGGCTTCAGACAGCCCGAGTGCCCTGTCGAAGAGCTCGAGGGCTTGCTCCGTGTCGCCCAGCTCGGCGGTGACCCTTGCCCGCTGCGTCCGGTAGTAGGGCTGGTAGGCCCACGTCTCTGCTTGTTCCGCGGCGCCGTTGAGGAAGTCGAGCATCCCCAGGGGCTCCTCGGAGGGCTGGAGGTAGAGCTGGGCTGCGGTGAGTCCCAGAGCGCCGAACGCCTGCCACATCACGAACCCGTGTCTGTTGCCGATCTCGAACACCTCCTGGAATTCGGGGAGGGCGAGGTCGGCATTCTCGGCCACCAGCCGGGCCCAGCCGCCGTACGCCAGCGTGTAAGCCCTCATGAACGGTCCATGCGGGAAGGCGAGGTCCTTGCTGAGCTCCAGGGCCTTCTGTCTGGCGATAAGCGCCTTCGACATCTCCCCCTGCAGCCAGTAGACAGGGATCAGCTGCGCATACGCTGCGACATGAGGATCGTTGGGAGGGGTCTGCCCTTCCCACAGCCGTTGGGGACGGCTCTCGAATCCGGTGATCGAACGTTCCCACAGATGGCGCGACGCATCGATGTGACCCTGGAAGAAGGCGTGCAGCGCCCTGTTGAAGTCGACGTCGGCCTCGAACTTCGAGCCGTCTGAAGGGGACGACTTGAGAATGTCATCGAGCTGGGCGATCAGCATGCCCGACTCCTCGCGCTCGCCTCTGATGGCGCGATACGCGTTGAGCGCCATGACCAGCCCTGCGCTCTCGTAGCGAGCCCTGAGGCCATCTGAAAGCACCTGCGCTTCCGAGAAGTCCTCGTAGGCGGCTCTTGACCCGTAACCCTCCAGCGACTGGTAGTTGGCGCCCCGGAGCATCTTGAGCTGGAGCTTGGCCAGGGCCGTGTCCTCGGAGGCGGGCCACACCTCGACGATGGCCAACGCCTTGTCGACGGAGTCGATGGCTTCGGCGGCTGAGCCTGCCTGGAAGGAGGCAGCGGCTGCCTGCCCATACCATGCCACCGACTGGACGGCGTCCCCCGCAAGCTCGTAGTGCAGCGCAACCACGGCGGGGCTCGGGTCCGATCCCCCTGCCCCGGCTGCGAGCCGCTCGGCGATGTGGCGGTGGATACGTTGCTTCTCGGCGGGGCTGATGGGCCCGTAGGTGGCGTCACGGATCAGCGCGTGTCGGAACCTGTAGCGGTTGGCCGTGCCGCGCCCGTGGCGCTCCATGAGTCTCTTGTCGACCAGCCGGTCGAGTGATGAGGCCGCGTCGTCCAGAGGGTCAGAAGGGATGGCGCGACCTTCCTCTTCCAGCAGCGTGACCCAGACGGCTGCCAACAGGGGCACGTTCGTCGTTGTGCCGATCGCGGATGCGATCGAGATCGTGGTGCGGTCTTCGCCTGCTTCCTCGACCTGGGACTGGAGCAGCTCATCGATCGTTGCCGGCAGGTCGGTTCCCGATCGTGTCAGCTCTTCCACGAAGAGCGGAACGCCTTCTGAGAGCTCGACGATGCGTTCCCGACGTTGCGGCGTGACGGCCACCTGTGACGGCATGGCGTCGATGAGCGCCTCGACGTCTTCCTCGTCGAGCTTCGAGAGGCGCATGACGCTGAGATGATCCGGCCACTGCTCGGACCCTTCTTCAGGCATGCTCTCGGAGATCTCGGGACGGGCCGTCGTCAACAGAAGCAGTCCCAAAGGGGGTGTCTCGCCCACCCGCTCCACGACCTGCAGGGTTGACCGGTCCGCCCACTGCAGATCCTCGATCAGCACGACCAGCGGCTCGACGGTCGCCGCGCTCGACCACCACCGTACGACGGCATCGATCGTCTTCTGCAGAAGGAGATCCCTGTCGAACTCGGGAGGCTCGTACAGTTCGACGCTGCCGGCTTCGTCGATCTGCAACGTGGCAGGAATACTGAGGATCGGCGCCAGAAGCGGCACCAGCTCCTCGACGTCTGCGTTCGACTGATGGAGCTCCTTCTCCAACGCCCTGAGCCGCAGCTCGGGGTCTGCGACGTTCTCCAGCTGCCAACGCCGCTGAAGCATGCGGGCGATGGCGTGGAATCCCGAGGAGGCGTAGTAAGGGGAGCAATTCCCCTGGAGTGGTTCCGCGCCGTGGAAAGCGGCAAGGTCCCTGGCGAACCAGGCGAGACGGGACTTTCCGATCCCCGGCTCGCCGCTGATCATCACAGCACCCCCTGCCCCTTGCCGAACGCGGTCCCAGAGGTCGAGCAGGTCCGCTCGCTCGCTTTCCCGTCCCACGAGCGGTGTCAGAACGCTGGCAGCTTCGAGTCGTTCTTCTACCCCGAGGCTCGCGACCACCTCGTAGAGGTGGACTCCCTCTTGGAATCCCTTGAGCTCTTTCGGACCCAGCTCCACCGTCTGGAAGTAACCCTCCACTCGCTTGGCGGTCGCATCGCTCATCAGGGCCCTGCCCGGCTCGGCGATACCCTGGACCCGCTCAGCCAGATGGATGTCTCTGCCGAACAGGTCGCGGCCTCGCTGGACATCCGTCACGACCTCGCCCGTGTGGACGCCGATGCGGGCGACCAGGTCATGACCGCCACGGGTGCGGTGGAGGGCGTCCCGTATGCCCAAAGCCGCATGAACCGCACGACGCGCGTCGTCTTCGTGCGGGTTCGGGTATCCGAAGGCGATCAGGAGGCCATCACCGAGATACTTGACGATGTGGCCGTCGTAACGCTCTACGACCTGGCTGGCGATGTCGTAGAAGGCGCTGAACATGTCCCGCTGCTGCTCGAGCTCGAGGCCCCGCACTTTCTCGGTCGAGTCCTTGAGGTCACAGAAGAGGAAGGTGACCGTCATTCTCCGTCCGAAGGGCCTCAGCGTCTGCGAAGCCTTGCCGACCCGCTCCGCAACTGACAGCAGCTCTGCTGCTTCCCTGCTGCCTGGATCCACCTCGAGCGCCTCTGCGGCGCGCTCGGCTGCTCTCACGAAGTCGCCCGCTCCAACGGCGGCTGCTGCTTCCGCCACGAGATCAGCGGCAGACCTCAACGAGTCCTCCTCACCAGTTGTGCCACGATCGCGGCTCCTGGGCGTGACGGTGCTCGGGCCGGCCCGCCTGCCTCTTCCGCGTCCCGAGGAAGCCTATCAACGGCGAGAGAGGCCCGGGGAGAGCCGAGACCTGCCACGCCTCGATGTGCGCGCCTGTTGCACGTCGAGGCCCCGATGTCCAGCCAGTGCGTATGATCTCGCACGAAAGGAGGAGATAGTGGGCAACGTGGACATCATCCAGCAACTCTTTCAGGCATACGAGACCGGAGACTTTCCCACCCTCGATGCGATCTTCTCGGACGACATCGTCTTCCACATGCCGGGAAGGAGCTCCCTCGCCGGCACCTTCAAGGGCAAGGGCGAGGTGTTCGGCTGGTTCGAGCGGATGGGCGCTGTCGCCGGGGAGACGTTTCGAATCGAGGTCCACGCCATCACTGCGGATGGCGAGCACGGCACGGCCCTCGTCACCGAGAGCGGCCACAAGAACGGCAAGGACTACGAGTGGCGCGAAGTGGACGTCTTCCACATCCGAGATGGCAAGATCACCGAGGGTTGGGTGCTGATCGACGACCTCTACTCAGCGGACGAGTTCTTCGCCTGACGGCCGAGCACCGCGGCGTGTGGCGCCGACGACTGTGGAAACGCGGATGAGCAGAGGCGCCGAGGACGTCCCTGGAACCCGAACTGGGGGTCGGTTACGTTGTCTGGGGACGTGGCTCGTCAGTTGATCGGAGCACCGGAGAAGCCTCCGGAATCGAGGCTACGTCCGGGCGCGCCCACAATTGTGGCGTTGAGCGGGGTGGCGCTGTTGGGAGCCGTCCTCATCGGGGTCTTGGCGGGTAGCGTCGCCGAGCGAAGGCAGGAGCCCCCCCCTCCCACGACTCCTTGGGTGCGGACCGCGCAGGGCCCGCAACTTTCCTGGGCGATTACCGACGCCCTCCTCGGAGGGGGCTTCTGGGAAGCCTCGGTCGTGCAGGTAGGAGCTGGGTACGTGGCGTTCGTTCCCCGAGATGAAGGAGGGCTGGAAGCACACCGATCTGAAGACGGCTATCGGTGGGCTCAGCTCGGGAGCTTCATTCCGGAGGGGCGTGTGTCGGGCGTGGTTCCGGCAGGCGACCGCTTCGTGGCGTATGGCTCCACGAGCCGCGGTAGCGTCCCAGGCTCGGCACCGGCGATCTGGGTCTCGGAGGACGGGAGCACGTGGGCGGAGACTGACCTTCCGTTCGAGGCGGACCCTGCGCCCGGCTACGTCGGAGATGTAGGGGCTGTCGCCGCCAGGGGCAACGAAGCCGTAGCGTTCGGGTGGGCGTTTCCGGATGTCAGCGAAACGGTCCGAGCTGCCCTGCCCTTCGACCTCCAAACTCTGGGTGAGGACTTCAACCTCGCGTGGTTCGGCTTTCCCCTACAAGTGGTCATCAGCGGCCCCTTGGGCCTGACCGTCTCCGTTCTGCCGTTCGAGGACCTAGGACTGACTCCTGAGGATGTTGGCGTCTCCCCGGTAACCCGAGAGGCGCTGATGTTCGAACCAGGCCGCGGCTTTCAAGCATGGACGACCAGCGACATGACCCAATGGGAACTGTCCAACTCTGCGCCCGTCAGGACGGGAGCCGCTGCCGACTACTCGATGCAGTCTTTGATAGGTCCCGAAGGCGAGTTCGTCTTCAGACAGGGACGCTCCCTCTGGTCATCCCACGACGGGGAGGATTGGCAGAGCGAGCCAGGACCGGCGAGCCTCGTGGAGATTGCAGCCTTCGGAGAGTTCCTCGTCGGCTCCCGGTCCAACGGCTTCGGGCCCGGCCGGTTCGCCAGCGAGTACCGGGCGCCGGTGCTCGACGTGCTCACCGGAGATACGTGGCAGACCATGACCCCGGATGACTTCCTGGATCCGGAGCTGGGCTGGAGCTTGGAGTCGCTCTCTGCAGGCGGCTCCGGGATCGTCGTAGTGACGGCCCTCCAACGATCTTTGGGGGAAATCCCTGCCCCCGACCTCGTCCCCGAGCCAGGGTTGGCCGAGCTCTCGACGGGCGACTACACCGTTCGCTACGACTGGTACAGCGGCCGCGTGACGATCACACGACAAAATTTCCTTTTAATAAATGATTTAGGGCCTCTTCAAGATCTTCCGCTTGTAT
>CAZKJJ010000141.1:0-6119 GCA_964553055.1 uncultured Acidimicrobiia bacterium | reverse complement strand
GTACCGCTCACCCCTCAGGAGATCGGTCTGGATCTGAAGCCGCACGATCGCGCCCAACTCACCCATTCCAGGGACCCCCGCTCTGCCGACCGACCATGACCTCCATGAGAAGATCCGGGTAGTCGGTCATGATCCCGTCGGCGCCGAGGTCGAGCAGCCCGCCCATCTGGGCGGGATCGTCGATCGTCCAGGCGTGCACCTGCATCCCGGCGGCATGCGCCGCGGAGAGGAAACGCTCGTCGAGGAGGCGGATCCCCCAGTGGCGGAGCGGGACCTGCAGAACGGATGCATGCATCCGGAACCCTCGCCGAATCCTGGAGGCGGCCCAGAACAAGCCGATCTCCCCTCGCGCCGTGGAAGTGGCGACCCTTCCTCCCGTCGCCCTCCGAAACGCCCGCACCCACGAGTCGTGATAGCCCGCCACGATCACGCGATCCCACGCGTTGAGCCTCCGGATGAGGTCTGTCACCGGCCCTGCGAGGCTCATCTTCATCTCGAGGGTGAAGAAGGTGTCAGGGAACGTGGTGAGAACCTCCTCGAGCATGGGCACACGCAAGCCCTTGTCCCGGAAGGGGTAGCCGGATTCGGGGCCGAACCAGAAGCCGGCATCCAGCGACCCCAACTCGGCAGCGCTCAAGTCCCACACGAGGCCATTTCCGTCTGTGGTGCGCTCGAGCGTGTGGTCGTGGAGCAGCACGATCTCTCCGTCCCGCGAGAGGTGCAGGTCCGTCTCGAAGGAGCGAAAACCGAGGTCATATGACTCCTGAAACGCATGCAGCGTGTTCTCCGGCCATAGCCCTGCCCCTCCCCTGTGGGAGATGGCGATCGGGTGCTCGTGGGAGAAGAAAGGGTGGTGCATGTGTTTCGTGTCAATCGAGTCGTCGAATTCCGGGGCTTCGATTGACAGGAACGCTACAAGTCGGCAGCCAGATCGGCCACCTGCCCCGAAGCGCCTCCCTCGACCGGCTCCCCGTGGCCGAACACGGCCACTTCGAACGAGAACGCTGCCAGCTTCACGACGGATCTGTTGGCCTCGCCCATGTCCGACGTGAACTGCGGGTTCGGTCCACCGACGCTTCCTTCAACGCCGTTCAGAGCATCACCTGCCACCAGGATCCCTGCCAGCGGATCGAGCACAGAGATGTGGCCAGGCGTGTGGCCTGGCGTGGCGATGATGTCGAGGCCGAACACACGGTCTCCGTCGCCTACTGCCTCCAGCGGCCTTGGCGAAGGGATGCCCGGGATGTCAGCCGCACCCGCATAACCGCTTGCCGCTCCTGCGCTCGTCAGCACCTCGCCAAGGCTCCCTATGTGGTCGGGATGGAGATGCGTCAAGATGACGTGGCCCACCGAGCTCCAGCCGAGACCCGCTCCTTCCAAGGCCCTGCCGATGTCCCCCACGCTCCCCGAGACGCCCGTGTCGACGACGGCTGCTTCGCCTGCTCGTGCCAGCACGTAGGCCGAGACGAAGCCGAGATCCACCCTCACGAGGGACGTCGGCGTCGACACTCCCTCAGGAGCAGACGTCTCGATCGCGTCGCTGGTATCGACCACGGAGACAGCAGAGGTCACGGATCCGGCGGCTGTCGTCGCGGGCGCCCCCGCAGACGTGCTCACGGACGAGTCGTCCTCCCCGCAGGCGGTCACGAAGCCGAGCACGGCCACTGCCAGCGTCCCTTTGCCGAGATCCCTGATGAAGGCTCGTCTTCGCACCACCGGACTGTTCCACGTCACCGGCTCAACGGTACTCCGGGGGTCGCCGGGATCTCGCACCCCCTCCGGTGGCGGTTCACCGCAACACGAGGCTGTCAACACGCCCCGAGCTAGCGTTCGCAGGCAGTGGCCACCCTCACGTTTCTCTTCACCGACATCGAAGGCTCGACCAGGCTGTGGGACGCTCATCCTGCGGCGATGCGGTCGGCTCTCGCCGCCCACGACGAGCTGGTGACGAAGGCGGTCGACGCCCACGAGGGGAAGGTGTTCAAGCACACGGGCGATGGCATCGCCGCTGTCTTCGGGAGCGCTCCCGATGCCGTCGTGGCCGCCGGCGCCATGTTACGGGCGCTGTTGGCCACACCCTTCCCCGACATCGGGAGCTTGCGGGTCCGCATGGCCGTGCACTCAGGCGAGGCAGAGGAGCGGGAAGGCGACTTCTTCGGTCCGCCGCTCAACAGGGTGTCGAGGCTGATGTCCGCTGCGCACGGGAACCAGGTGCTGGTCTCCTTGGTCACCGAGCAGCTGTGCGGAACTCGACTCCCCGAAGGTATCTCGCTCATGGACCTCGGTGAGCATCGGCTCCGGGACCTCACCAGGCCCGAGCGAGTTTTTCAGCTGTTGGCGGATGACCTGCCCTCCGACTTCCCCGACTTGGTCACACCTGACCTGGTGCCCAACAACCTGCCGACGCTCGCCACGTCGTTCGTTGGCAGAGCCCAGGAGCTCGCCGAGTTGGACAAGCTGATCCGGGCTGCTCGCCTGGTCACGATCACAGGCGTGGGAGGGGCAGGCAAGACCAGGCTGGCCCTTCAGGCTGCTGCGCAGTTCGCCCAGGAGTTCCGTGATGGGATCTGGTTCGTCGAGCTAGCTGCGATCACCGATCCAACCTTGGTGACATCTGCGACGGCCACAGCCTTGGGAGTTCCTGAGCAGGCTGGGAGACCCCTCCAGGATTCAATGCTCGACCACCTCTCCGACAGGAAGGCGCTGATCATCATGGACAACTGCGAACACGTGATCTCGGAGGCGGCCGTCCTTGTGGAAGCCGTGCTCTCTGGCGCGTCTGAGTGTCGGGTCGTCGCCACCAGCCGCGAGCTGCTGGGCGTGGGAGGGGAAGTGGCCCTCGGGATGCGATCGATGTCCATGCCCGCCGCCGGGACACCCACCGACTGGGCGGAGCTCTCACGCTACGACGCGGTTCGGCTGTTCACGGAGAGGGCTGCTGCCTCCGTCTCGACGTTCCGGGTCGCGGGAGACAACGCGGCGGCGGTCCAGGAGATATGCAGGCGGCTGGACGGGATGCCGCTGGCCCTCGAGTTGGCCGCGGCCAGGCTCAGGTCGTTCTCCCCGCAGCAGCTCGCCGACCTGCTGGATCAGCGATTCCGCTTGCTCACGGGCGGCAGCCGAACAGCACTTCCCAGACAGCAGACGCTCGCTGCCGCGATCGACTGGTCATACCAGCTGCTCGGATCAAACGAGCGCCTCCTCTTCGAGCGCCTTGCGGTCTTTCAGGGAGGCTTCACCCTGGAAGCGGCGCAGGAGGTCTGCTCAAGCGACGAGCTGGACGCCTTCGATGTTCTCGAGCTGATTCCCGCTCTCGTCGACAAGTCGCTGGTCGTCGCCGACTCGGGTGACGTAGCAGTTCGGTACAGGCTCCTCGAGACGATCAGGCAGTTTGCGAGAGACCAACTCGACCGTGACCGGGCGGGCGACGACTTCCGAGTGCGACACGCCTCTTACTTCATGCACCTCGCGGAGGCAGCCGAGCCACACGTACGCGGCGCTGACGAGCGGCTCTGGTGGGAACGCATCGACGCCGACCTCGACAACCTTCGGCAGGCCATGATCTGGTCGCTCGAAGCGGGCAGCGCCGAGACCGCGATGCGCATCGCCGGAGCCGTCTGGCGGTTTTGGTGGTTCACGGTCCGCTTCAGCGAGGGGATCTCCTGGCTCGAACGCGCCCTCCATGCAGGAGGCGACGTTCCCAAGCACACGGGAGCGAAGGCGCTGTTGGGGCTCGGGACACTCCTGGGCTTCGTCGGTAGGGCAGGCGAGGGGATCCCGCATTTGGAACGGTCGCTGGCCCTCTACCGGGAACTGGACGCCGAAGGCGCAGACCCGAGCCTGCTGCGCTACGGCTACTCCGCGGTGCTCATCAACATCAGCGCCCAGCCAGGTGTCGTCGACGACCCTGACCGAACAAGAGCCCTCAACGAGGAGGCGCTCGACGTAGCGGAGCGGATGAACGATCCGGCGGGGACCGCAGTGGCGCTCGGCAACCTGGCGGAGGGTCAGGCGAGAGCAGGCAACCCCGAGGCAGCGAGGGAGGGCTTCCGGGCCGCTATCGAAGCATCCCGCCGCCTTGGCTCTGACCACAGGCTCGGCGACGCCTACAGTCAGCTCGGCATGTTCGAGCTCTCGGCAGGCAGGCCTGACCTGGCAAGGGATGCGTTCGAACATGGCTTCCGCCACGCAGAGCAAGGGGGACTCGGCGAGTTCGCGGCGTGGCACAGATCCCAGATCGCGGTAGCGCGCCACGACGCAGGTGAACGCGAGGCGGCCCTCTCGGACTTCGCGGCTGCGACCGGCGAGGCACTCCAGACCGAGGACATGCGGAGGCTTACCTTCGCCCATGCAGGGTGGCTCGTCGAACGGGCTGACATGGAGCTGGCGGCGGGGCATCCACACAGAGCTGCGCTGCTCATGGGAGCCCTCGAGACGATCGATCCGGAAGGGGCGTTCCTCGACTGGACCTATCACGCTAGGAAAGACCGCGTCACCGAAGCGGTCAAAGGGGCTTTGAGCGAGGCCGACCTCGCGGCCGCGCTGCGCGAGGGATCCGACCTCGACGTGGACTCGGCGCTCGATCTCATCACCGAGCTCCCCGCCGAGCAGGTGTGACACCTCGGACACCGCAGCTAGCCGACGACCACCGTTCCCTCCTTGAGGACCTTCCAGGCCAGGTTGACGCCAGGCCTGTAGGAGAGATGAAGGTACGAAGGAGCGTCCAACACCACCAGGTCGGCGACGGCCCCGCGGCCCACCCAACCCTTGTCCTCTTCCTCGAGGGCCAACGCCCCGCCCCTCGTGGCCGACCAGACCGCCTGTTCAGGACTGAACCCCCCCTCGAGCACGGCGAGAGCCACGACGAGCTGCATCGACTCGACGTAAGAGGTGCCTGGGTTGCAGTCCGTGGCAATCGCCACTGTCGTTCCAGCTTCCAGCAGGAGGTGGGCGGGAGGAGGCACCGTTCGCATCGAGAGAGCGACGGCCGGAAGCAGCACTGCCACGGTCCCTGAGGCAGCAAGCGCCGCTGCTTCGGCGCGGCTGAGATGGTCGAGATGATCTGCAGATACGGCCCCGAGCTCGGCAGCCAGTGCCGCTCCTCCGGTCTCGCCGAGCTGATTGGCGTGGAGGCGGGTTCGGAGTCCGTGCCGGGCGGCAGCCGCCGCGATCCTTCTGCTCTCGGCCACGCTGAAGGCTCCCCTGTCGCAGAACACGTCGCTGTAGACGGCCAGCGAAGAGCAGGCGGGCAGCAGTTCCTCCTCGAGAAGCCTCAGGTATCCCTCGCGATCGGACCGGTATTCGGGTGCGACGACGTGCGCTCCAAGGAAGGTCGTCACGACGTCCACCGGGACTTCGTCCTGAATCTTGGCGGCAGCTCGAAGCTGCTTCTGCTCGGTGACCACCTCCAGCCCGTAGCCTGACTTGACCTCGATCGTGGTGGTCCCGTGCTCGAGCATTCTTCTGGCCCTGGCAGCGGTCTGGGACACCAGATCCGAGAATGACGCTTCTCTGGTTGCCCGTACGGTCGCCAGAATCCCTCCGCCCTGGGAGAGCAGCTCCTCGTATCCCTCCCCTTGCATCCTCCTCGAGAACTCCTCGGCACGATCGCCCGCAAACGCGAGGTGGGTGTGGCTGTCGACGAACCCAGGAATCACCGCACGGCCTCCACAATCCAGAGGTGGCACCTCGTCTCGGTACTTCTGTGGCAGCGTGCTCTGGGGCCCCGCCCACCGCACCTTCCCCGCGCGTACGACGACCGCGGCCTCTGGAATCTCCCCGATGGCGCCTGGCACATTGGGATCGTTGGTGACCAGACTCGAGATGTTCCCCAGCAGCACGTCACCCCCGTAGGTCAGATCTGCCTGGTTGATCTCGGACACCACCTCGACGCATTCGTTGCAGATGGCGACGCCGCGAGGACCTGCCACCAGATTGCGCACCTCGGACTCGCTCTTGCCGCAGAAGCTGCAGGCCACCCTCGCCATCAGGATTCGAGCATCGGGATCCGAACGCCTCGATCAGAAGCGACCTGCATGGCACGCTCGTACCCTGCGTCCACATGGCGCATGACGCCCGTGCCGGGGTCCGAGGTGAGAACGCGCGAAAGGCGCCGGTCG
>CAZKJJ010000140.1:0-6125 GCA_964553055.1 uncultured Acidimicrobiia bacterium | reverse complement strand
CGTTCGCGATTCAGACTTCGTCGGCCCGATGAGGTCTGCACGGCCCACCGACATCGGGCTGGTCAAGCCACTGGGTGCGACATTCTTCGTGAGCGGGATGCAGCCGTGGGTCAGGGAGCTCTACCAGGACGAGGGTGTCTACTTGCTCGAGGACGTCAGACCGGCCTCCTTCAGAATCGACGAGCGGAGGGCGCCACACAACCTGTACGCCGACACCAACCTCGTCAGGTCCGCAGCGGACCAACGGGCATACCCTGACGATCCTCCGCCACCCATCTTCGTCTGGGGCGACCTCCCTGTCGCGGAGCGGGCGACAACCATCAACTTCGACTGGTCGGGTGGCCACCAGATCGACTGGCGGTGGGACGGGACCCAGTACCTCAGGTTCACCAACTCCGAGCCGCACAACTGGACGAGCGCCGACTTCGAGACAGAGGAGCAGCTGGCAGCAGACACCATCGTCGTGCTCTACGGCGAGCGCTACACGGCGAGGCCCTCGGGGAAGGGAACCCCGGTGCCGGCAACGGAGACCGTGGGAGAGGGGAAGGCGCTGGTGTTCTCGGAAGGCGCTGTGCACGAGGGTACGTGGTCCCGCGACTCGATCGAGGAGACGTTCTCGCTGTCGACGCCCTCTGGCGACGCCCTGACCGTCCCTCCGGGTCGGCTCTGGATCATCGCCTTCCCAGACGACAGGACCGTCTCGTGGAGCTGAAGGGCCTCGCCGAGCAGGTCGAGGCCGTTCGGAGCGGTCAGGTTCGGGTCCAAGAGGTCGTTTCGTGGTACCTGGAGCGAGCAGCGAGACACGAGTCACTCAACGCCTTCACCCATCTCCAGACGGCCGAGGCCGCAGCGGATGCCTCCCGGCTGGACGCGGCCCTCGCGGCAGGCGAGGACCCGGGGCCTCTCACAGGGGCTGTCATCGCCCTCAAGGACCTGATCGACGAGGAGGGTCAGATCACCACCGCAGGGTCCTCCTTCTACCGCAGGAAAGCGAACACGTCGGCGACCATCGTGTCGAGGCTGCACGAGGCGGGGGCTGTCATCCTGGGCCGCACCGGCCTGCACGAGTTCGCGTACGGCTTCTCCTCGGAGAACGACTGGTTCGGTCCGGTGCGCAACCCCTGGGACCAGGAGACATCGCCTGGCGGATCGTCCGGTGGGTCCGCCGTCGCCGCGGCGGCGAACCTCGCATCTGCTGCCATAGGGACGGACACGGGAGGCTCGGTACGAGTCCCTGCCGCCCTCTGCGGTGTGGTGGGGCTGAAGGTGACACACGGAAGAGTGCCTCTCACCGGTGTGTTTCCCCTTGCCGGTTCACTCGACACCGTTGGCCCCTTGGCCAGGTCCATCGAGGACGCGGCGCTCGTCTACCTCGTGATCGCGGGTCATGACGCCGCCGATCCGTGGTCCGTGTCGGCGAGCGTGGAAGCGCCCGCACTGGAAGGCTTCGCCATCGAGGGTCTCGTCGCGGGCGTGCCGGAGCGGTGGATCGAGAACGCACCCATGACACGGCAGATCGCCGAGTCCTTCGACCACACGCTCCGAGGCCTGGAGGGCCTCGGTGTGAAGATCGAGACGGTGAACGAGCCGGAGCTCGAGCCTCCTGGCATGGCATACGAGCTGATGTCACCAGAGGTGGCCGTCGTGCACCGGGACTGGCTCCGGGACCCTGACCGCAGATACGGCCCTGAGGTCGAGGGCAGGCTCTCCAAGGCGCTCGAAGTCACCCTCGACCAATACGTGGCAGCACAGGCGTGGCGAGCGAAGCTCAGGGACGCCACGAGACGCGTCTTCGACCGTGTCGAGGTGCTCTTGACACCCACCGTGCCCGCGACCCGCAAGCAGATCGGCAACGACCGGATGCACGTCGAAGGGAACGATGTGCACTACCGGTTCGTGCTCTCCTGGTTCTCGTACCTCGTCAACTCGATGGGAGTTCCCGCCGTTGCCGTACCGATCGCAGACGAAGACTCCCCGCCGGCTTCGCTCCAGGTGGTGGGCAGGTGGTGGTCCGAGGCCAGGCTCCTCGAGATCGGCCATGTGCTCGAGCGGGCGGGGCTCTCGAGAACCCGGCCGCCACTCCTTCCGTGAGATGACCTCCGAGACATCTCGCGGAGCCGATACACTGTGTCGGTACGGCTCGCAGCCAACGCCGAGCAGAAACCCAGGATTGACACCGTGGCGGACGGCGCCCTGACCCTCGACCAGACACCGGAAGACATCGAATACCGCGACCGGCTCGTGGTCCGATTCGCAGGCGACTCCGGAGACGGCATGCAGCTGGCAGGACACCGGTTCACCGACGCTTCCGCCATCTTCGGCAACGACCTCGCCACCTTCCCCAGCTTCCCTGCCGAGATTCGTGCCCCGCAGGGAACCTTGGCAGGGGTCTCCTCCTTTCAGGTTCACATCGCAGACTTCGACATTTTGACGCCGGGCGACGCGCCGGACGTCCTGGTGGCGATGAATGCTGCGGCTCTGAAGGCGAACGTCGGTGAGCTCGTCGATGGAGGACTGCTCGTCGTCAACAGCGAGGGCTTCAACGAGCGCAACCTCCAGAAGGCAGGGTACGAGAGCAACCCGCTCGAGGACGGGACCCTCGAGAAGTACCGGGTGATCGAAGTCCCCATGGAGAAGCTGACCAAGGAAGCCGTCGAGATGACCGGCTTGACAGGCAGGGGTGTCCTGCGGTCCAAGAACATGCTCGCTCTCGGCCTCCTGGCTTGGGTGCTCAACAGGCCCACCGAGCCCACGATCGCCTGGATCGAGAAGAAATTCGCCGATCTTCCCGAGGTCTGCGAAGCCAACGTGGCGGCGTTTCGCGCCGGATACAACTACGCCATCACCACGGAGGCATTCCACCACACGGTCCAGGTCAGGCCGGCCGTGCTCGCCCCTGGCACCTACACCAACGTCTCAGGGAACGCCGCGGTCACGTGGGGGTTGATCGCAGCAGCGCAGTGCGCCAAGCTCCCTCTGTTCTACGCCTCCTATCCGATCACCCCTGCCTCAGACCTCCTCGAAGGTCTCTCCCGGTTCCGCAACTTCGGAGTCAGGACGTTTCAGGCGGAGGACGAGATCTCAGCCGTCGGAGGCGCGCTCGGCGCTGCCTTCGCAGGTCAACTCGGCGTGACGGGCACCAGCGGACCCGGCTTGGCGCTCAAAGGGGAGACGATCTCCCTGGCCGCCACCGTGGAGCTCCCCCTGCTCATCATCGACGTGCAGCGAGCAGGTCCTTCGACAGGCATGCCCACCAAACCCGAACAAGCGGACCTGCTGTTCGCGCTCCACGGGCGCCACGGCGAGGGGACCATCCCGATTCTGGCGATCGCCTCTCCCTCGGATGCCTTCGAGACCGTGATCGAAGCAGCCAGGATCGCCCTCAAGTTCATGACACCCGTGATCCTCCTCTCCGATGCCTACATCGCAACGGGATCCGAGCCATGGCGGCTTCCCGACCTGACCTCGCTACCTGACATCTCGGTCCCGTTCGCCAGCAGCGCCAACGGGAGCTTCATGCCGTATCTCCGCGACCCAGCCACACTCGCCAGAGCATGGGCGATTCCTGGCACGCCTGGCCTCGAGCACAGAATCGGTGGGCTCGAGAAGGAGAACGTCACAGGTGACGTCTCATACGACCCCGAGAACCACCAGCTGATGACGGAGCTGCGAGCCAGGAAGGTTGCGGGAATCGCAAACGACATCCCGGACGTCGAGGTCGATGCAGACGAGGGCGCCAGCATCCTGGTGTTGGGCTGGGGATCGACGTTCGGTGCGATCAGGGCGACGATTCGCCGCGTGCGTTCGAGGGGGTACCCGGTGGCGGCCGCCCACCTGCGGTACCTCAACCCGTTTCCCACCAACCTGGGAGACGTGGTGTCGTCCTTCGAGCGGGTGCTCGTGCCTGAGATGAACGCAGGCCAGCTGCGGAAGCTCCTCCGAGCCGAGTACCTGGTTCCCGCAGTCGGCCTCAACAAGATTCAGGGTGTGCCCTTCCATGCCTCGGAGATCGAGGCCAAGCTGCTGGAGATGCTGACGACATGACGACACTTACCAGACAGGACCTGCAGTCCGACCAGGAGGTTCGCTGGTGTCCGGGATGCGGCGACTACACCATCCTCGCCTCCGTTCAGAACTTCATGGCCGACATCGGTCTCGAGCGCGAGAAGATCGTGTTCGTCTCGGGCATCGGATGCGCGGCTCGTTTCCCCTACTACATGGAGACCTACGGCATGCACAGCATCCACGGGAGAGCCCCTGCCATCGCCACAGGGATCGCCCTCTCCAGGCCCGACCTCTCGGTCTGGGTGGTGACGGGGGACGGGGACGGCATGTCGATAGGCGGCAACCACCTGATCCATGCGTTGCGGAGAAACGTGAACATCAAGATCCTGCTGTTCAACAACCAGATCTACGGACTGACCAAAGGGCAGTACTCCCCGACGAGCGAGGTAGGCAAGAAGACCAAGTCGAGCCCCTGGGGATCGATCGACTTCCCGTTCAACCCCGTCAGCCTCGCCCTCGGCGCCGAGGCCAGCTTCGTTGCCCGCACGATCGACATGGATCGGCCGCACACGACCGAGATCCTCAGGCGCGCCTACGAGCACGAGGGTACGGCCTTCATCGAGATCTACCAGAACTGCAACGTCTTCAACGACAAGGCGTTCTCCGCCCTGACCGGCACGGAGGAACGCGTGCACAACCGGATCTACCTCGAGCACGGCAAGCCGGTGACGTTCGGGCCGGACGGACAGTACGCCGTCGTCTTCGAGGAAGGAGCGGCCAAGTTCGCCATGACCGACAGCGTCGAGCCCTCGAGGATCGTGATCCACGACGAGAAGGACCCCGACCCTTCCGTCGCGTTCGCGCTCAGCAGGCTCTCCCACCAGCCGGTCGGGCCGACGCCGATCGGTGTCTTCCGTGACGTCGTCCGCCCCACCTATGGTGAGACGCTCCAACAGCAGATCCTCGATGTGCAGGAGCAGCGCGGGGTGGGGGACCTGGCCAACCTCATTCGCTCCTTGGGAACATGGGAGGTCTCCTCAGAGGCAGCACCGACTGCCTGAAGGTGCGGCTCGACTCACCGTGCAGTACTGCCAGCCCGACCGGTCTGGGCACTGGCGCCACGATGGCCATGACCCAGAGCGAGGAAACGCTCGGGAACGCAGCGTCAGACCGCCTCGAAGGCGTTGCTAGCCTGCCCCCTCGGTGAGCCTCCGCAACCTGGCGCTCTTCGTCCACCTCCTCGCCGCCTTCACCTGGGTGGGGAGCACCATCCTCATCAACGTGCTCGGGGCCAGGGCACTGCGCTCGGGCGATCCCGGGGCGATCGTCGGCATGGCGTCCACTGCGGACTTCACGGCAAAGGCGGTGTTCAACCCTGCAGGGGCAACGGTGTTGCTGGCGGGGATCGTGCTCGTCCTGGACAGCGAGACCTTCGACTTCGCCACGGCGTGGGTCATCTTCGCCATCGTGGTGGTGGTGTCGTCTGCGGTGCTCGGCATGGCCTTCTACGGGAGGAGGCTCAAGGACCTGTTCGCAGTCGCCGAGCAGCGAGGTCCTGCCGATCCCGCCGTCGCCGCGGGCCTGCGGGCCATCCTTCGGGTCAGCAACGTCGAGGCGCTCTTCCTGGTGGCGGTGGCCTGGGCGATGGTCTTCAAGCCGGGGGCATGACCTTGCACGACTGGCTGCTGTTCCTCCACATCGTCTCGGGGATGGTCTGGCTCGGTTCGGCCATCCTGTTCCAAGTGCTCGGCATCCGCGCCTCCAGGAACCCCGACCCTGCCCGCTCCTCGGATGGGGCGAGGACCCTCCTGTACCTCGCGCCGAGGCTCGTGATTCCCGCCATGCTGGTCAGCTTCGGCGCAGGCGTGGCACTGGTGCTGGACAGCGCCGTCTGGGGGTTCGAGATGGGTTGGGTCGTCTTCGCAGTGGTCGTCGTCGTGGCCTCGCTGATCGCCTTCGGCGTCTACTACCTGCCTTCGGCCCGCAGGGTGGTCGCCCTGTTCGACGGCGAAGGACCAGGACCTGCGCTGTTCGAGACGTGGAGGAGGTTCGTCTTCGTGTCGCGCGTCAATGTCCTCCTGTTGATGGCGGTGCTGTGGGCCATGGTGTTCAAGCCAGGC